>DIJW01000194.1 GCA_002421475.1 Thiomicrospira sp. UBA5634
TATCGCCTTTAATCCAGCCTTGTTTCTTTTTGGGTTTGTGGGTGGAGATGGCAAGATAATATTTTTCGATTTGACGTTGTTCAAACATTGTTTGGAACGCTTGCGCCGCCGCGAGGGTTTTCGCCAATAACACCAGGCCTGATGTCATTTTATCGAGTCGATGCACCGGATAAAGTTCTGCCAAACCCAGTTGTTGTTGCGCCAGCACCACCAGGCCTGGTGCTTGTTCGGAATGAAAACTCAGGCCTGGTGGTTTATTGATTAATACAAACGCAGTATTTTCAAACAGCACATCTAATTTGCTTTCTAACATGCTTCAATCACCTCAAACCAGGCCTGGTGCTTTATTTCGCCGTTAATAATAAGCTGCATTTTATGTTGTCCGGCATAGTAACGTCTTGTGGTTAAGGCTTTAAACGATAGGGTTTTGTTGAATTTTTTACGAGCCGCGCTGTAATCCGCTTCGGCGAGTTTAAATACTTTACGCAATGGTTGCCCATTGGCGCGCACATAATCGACTTGTAGTTCGACACGCAAACGCCCTAAACGCGCCACGCCATTCGCCGCTCGTAATTCAAACTGATACGGCAATGTGTCGCCCATCACAACCTGACTATCGTGTTGCCAACCCGCCAACTCAATATGATCCGCCTCAGGTAAGTCCAATAAAGCTAAAAATCCACCGTGACGTTGCTTTAAAAAATTGCGGCTGGCGTGTTTAATAATCCAATCCGATTTGGCGCTTTTGCCCCACCAGGCCTGGCAGAACGCCAGCATGGTGTCCGGATGGTCTTTGCCAATATCATTCAGGTTATTCGCCACGCTTTTGCGCACATATAAACTGTCGTCTTGCATCAGGTTATGCAAAATCGGCAGGATTGGCGTTGGGTCTTGCTTAAACCGTTTAAGCGCGCTGCCCCAAGGCAAACGCGGCCGACAACCTTCTGACGCTAAACGGCGCAGATGATGATTAGGCGATAATGACCAGGCCTGCATTTGCGCCAGTGTGCGTTCAGTATCCCGCTCAATCAATGGGCGAATGGCAAATTCGCCGGTGGAATATTGGGTCATGATTTCTAACGCTTTAAACGACGCGTCTAAATCCTGCACACCATAATCTTCCACCCATTGCGGGAACACCAGGCCTGCTAAACCGTTAAAACGCGGCGCAAGTTGTAACCAAGGTTTTAATAACTCGGCATAGGGTTGTTTTTGTTGGGTGGATAAAAACTCATACAGTCGCCGTGCCGCCGTTTGCGTGCGTTGTTTTAAGCTAAGTGCCTCCCAATCTATCGCGGCAAACTGCGCTTGCAACGCAGCGACATTAACCTGCGGAAACACCTGCGCCACGCCATCGAGCAATGCTTTTAACCAGGCCTGGTCTAATTGGTTTTTTAACGCTTGCGCCATGTTTTGCTTTTGACTCTCTTTATGCTAAATTAGACCGAAATAATAAAACGACTAGGCCGCCTATCGGTCAATACAAGGAATACGCATGACTCAAATGACGCCGCAAGAAAAAGTTCGTACCTGCCTCGAGTATATTGATAACCGCCTTGAAACCACCTCACAACAAACCATTCAAATCGCCGAAATGATGATGCAAGATATCCGCGAGTTTAACGAAACTTATGTTGATGCGGTGAAAAATAACACCCTGGCGCAATATACCGATCAAGTGCGCAACACCCAACTTAAATGGATGAGCCAACTGCAAGACATTATTATCGAACAAACCAGCCGCGACTTAAGCGGCCAAGTTATTTTGGCATTACAAAAATTTACCGACAAACTTGAAAGCGCAAAATTGAAAAATATCGACTTTGATTTACCGAGCGCGGTCGCCTCAAAGCAAGCCGATGCGCTGGATTATATGAGCCAAGAAGATATTGATGCGTTAATGAATAACGGCAACTAACCTTTCGCTTCCGTTTCTACAATAAAAAAGCCCGATTAAATCGGGCTTTTTTATTAACCTAGCAGGCAAAATAATCGTGTTATTGACAGAATAACCGGTTATTTCTTTTTCTTCGGTGCGATTAAATCAGTAATCGTGCCTTCTGCCATTTCCGCCGCGAATGCAAAGGTTTCGCTTAGGGTTGGATGCGGGTGAATGGTAAGACCGATATCTTGCATATCCGCGCCCATTTCAATCGCCAACATCGCTTCGGCAATCAACTCACCGGCATTCGGCCCGACAATACCCGCGCCCAATAAACGGTGGGTTTTGGCACAGAATAACGATTTGCTCATGCCTTCGTCACGCCCTAAACTTAGGCTGCGACCCGAAGCCGCCCAAGGGAATACACCCTTCTCGTACTCGATGCCTTCGGCTTTAAGTTGCTCTTCGGTTTTACCTGCCCAGGCCACTTCCGGATCGGTATAAGCCACACTTGGAATACCCATTGGCGTAAACGCGCTTGGCAAACAGCAAATCACTTCTGCCGCTACTTTACCTTCGTGTACCGCTTTATGCGCCAACATCGGCTGACCGACAATATCGCCAATCGCATAAATATGATCAACATTGGTTTTTTGACGTTCATCAACGTCAATAAAGCCCCAATCGTTCACCATAACACCTGCTTTGTCGGCATCAATCAGTTTACCGTTCGGAGTACGACCTACCGCCACTAATACCCGATCAAAGGTATCTTGCGCCGGACAATCTTTACCTTCAAACGACACCACTAAGCCGCCTTTGGCCGCTTCAACGTGGGTGACTTTTGACTTTAAAAACACGTTTTCATAACGTGCTTTAATGGTTTTAAGTAACGGTTTAGTTAGGTCTTTATCCGCGCCCGGAATAATGGTGTCGCCCAACTCTACGATGGTGACTTTAGACCCNNTATAAACCTGCGCCATTTCTAAACCGATAATGCCGCCACCGATCACCAATAAACGTTTTGGCACTTCAGCCAATTCGAGCGCATCAGTTGAATCCATTACACGCGGGTCGTCATGCGGAATAAACGGCAGTTTAATCACACGCGAACCGGCGGCAATCACCGCTTGTTCAAACGCAATCGTTTGTTGCGTGCCATCCGCCGCCCTCACGGTCACGGTGTTAGCTGAACTGAATTTGCCCACGCCGGTAACAATTTCGACTTTACGCTGTTTAGCTAACGCCGCTAAACCGCCGGTGAGTTTAGAAATAACGCCATCTTTATAAGCGCGCATTTTGTCTAAATCAATTTTTGGTGCGCCGAACTCAATGCCATGTGCGCCCATATCTTTGGTTTCGTTCAAAATCACCGACATGTGTAATAAGGCTTTAGACGGAATACAACCGACGTTTAAACACACACCGCCGATCACCGGATAACGCTCAACGATAATGACTTGTTTGCCCAAATCCGCTGCACGGAACGCGGCGGTATAACCACCAGGCCCGCCGCCTAATACTAACACCTGACAGGTTTTATCCGCAGGTGGTAAGTCTTTAGCTGCTACCGCTTGCGGCGCAGATGAAACTTGAGCCGTTGCTGGTTTTGATTCTGTTTTTTGTTCCGCCAACTTAGCCGGACTTTCATCGGCAATTTCCATTTTGCCGATCACAGAACCTTCACGCACCTTGTCGCCGACCGCAACGGTTAATTCAACAATACGCCCGGAAAATGGCGATGGCACGTCCATAGTGGCTTTATCGGATTCCAATACTAATAAAGAATCCTCTTGCAACACCTCGTTACCGGCCGCCACTAATACTTCAATCACATCCACATCAGCAAAGTCGCCAATATCAGGAATACGAATCTCTACAATTTGACTCATCCTCTGGCTCCTTACTACAGCAGTAATTGACGCAAATCAGTCAAATGCTGACCAACTAATGTGCTAAAACGTACACCTTCCGCACCATCAACTACACGATGGTCATACGAAATGCTAAATGGCATCATTAAACGCGGCTTAAATTCTTTACCATCCCATACCGGCTGGATTGAGGCTTTAGAAACACCCATAATCGCCACTTCAGGCGCATTAACAATCGGCGTAAACTGCGTGCCGCCAATGCCGCCCAAGCTAGAAATAGTGAACGTACCGCCCGCCATATCTTTAGGTGATAACTTGCCATCACGCGCTTTAGCAGAAAGTTCCATCAAATCACGCGACAGTTCAAAAATACCTTTTTGATCGACATCACGTACCACTGGCACCACCAAACCATTTGGCGTATCTACCGCGATACCGATGTTGTAATAACCCTTACGGATCAACTTGTCGCCATCCGGTGACAACGAGGCATTAAAGTTAGGGAAGGCTTTTAGACCGGCCACCACTGCTTTCATAATGAAAACTAACGGTGTGAGTTTGACGCCCGCTTTTTCGGCCTGCGCTTTCATATCCTGACGGAATTTATCCATCTCGGTAATATCACACTCATCAAACTGAGTAACGTGCGGTACGTTTAACCAAGAAGTATGTAAATGTTTACCGGAGATTTTTTTGATGCGACTCAAATCAACCGTTTCGGTTGCACCAAACTGACTGAAATCAATCGTTGGAACCGGCGGAATACCCGCGCCGCTACTTGCTCCAGCAACAGTTGATTGACCTTGCATAACCGATTTAACAAACGCTTCGACGTCAGATTTAATCACACGACCTTTAACGCCCGAACCGGCAACACGCCCTAAATCAACGCCTAACAGACGCGCAAATGCACGCACAGCAGGTGAAGCATGGCTCACCGCGCCCATTGGCTGATGATTAACCGGTTTAGGTGTATTCGCTACCGATGCAGCGACAGGCAAACCAACATTTGATGAGTGAGTTTGTTCATGCACCGCTAACTTAGTTTCTGCAGGCTTAACTTCAGCAGCTTTAACTTCTGCGGCTTTTGGCTGTTCTGCTTTAGCCGCCGGCGCTTCTGCGCCCGCTTCTACTTCGATATCGCAAACGTAAGTGCCTTGTGACACTTTATCGCCGACTTTAACTTGTACATTGCTCACTTTACCTGCAAAACTTGCCGGTACTTCCATCGTGGCTTTATCTGATTCCAATGTAAGCACTGAATCATCCAGCTGAACGACATCACCTTCTTTGATTAACACTTCGATAACATCAACGCTATCAAAATCACCAATATCCGGCACTAAAAATTGAATTTTTGCCATAACGACTTTCCTTAATTGCTTTCAGCCCGCCTTTTGAGCGGGCGTGATTCGCTTAATTATGCGTGCATAGGATGCGTTTTTTCTGCATCCAAACCGTATTTCTTAATCGCTTGCTCAACCACGTCAGCTTTGATTTTGCCCTGGTCAGCTAAAGCTTTTAACGCTTCAACAACGACATAATAACGATTCACTTCAAAGAACTTACGCAACTGTTCACGCGTGTCTGAACGCCCGAAACCGTCAGTACCCAATACACGGTAATCACCAGGTACATATTCACGAATACGGTTTGCATAGTCACGAATATAGTCGGTAGCCGCAATAATCGGCCCTTCTGCACCTTCTAATGCTTGGGTAACATAGGCTTTTTTAGCCGGTTTTGCCGGATGCATCGTGTTCCAACGCGTTGCTTCAATACCATCGCGACGTAATAGGTTGAAACTTGGTACAGACCAAATGTCAGCCGCTACATCCCATTCTTGTTCCAACAAGTCCGCTGCCGCGATCACTTCACGGAAAATCGTACCTGAACCCATCAACTGAACACGGTTTTTAGCTTTAGCGGTCGATTTCTTAAACGAATAAATTCCTTTAAGAATGCCTTCTTCCGCACCTTGCGGCATCGCCGGATGGCTATAGTTTTCGTTCATCGCCGTGATGTAATAGAACACGTCTTCTTTGTTCTGCATCATACGTTTCAAGCCGTCATGAATAATGACCGCCATTTCATAACCGAACGTTGGGTCGTAACTTAAGCAGTTTGGCACCATGTCAAACATCACCAAGTTATGACCATCTTGATGCTGGAGACCTTCTCCTTCCAAGGTGGTACGACCAGCGGTACCGCCGATTAAGAAACCACGTGCACGCGAATCACCGGCTGCCCACGCCAAGTCACCAATACGTTGGAAACCGAACATTGAGTAATAAATATAGAACGGAATCATGCTCACGCCATAGTTGGCATAAGCGGTCGCGGCTGATACCCATGAAGACATCGCACCGGCTTCGTTAATCCCCTCTTCTAGTACCTGACCATTAGAAGATTCTTTGTACCACATCAACTGGTCTGCATCGACCGGCATGTATAACTGGCCGGCCGGATCATAAATACCGACTTGGCGGAATAGCCCTTCCATACCGAAAGTACGTGCTTCGTCGGGAATAATCGGTACAACACGTTTGCCCAATTCTTTGTCACGTAACAACACTGACAACACACGCACAAACGCCATAGTGGTCGACATTTCACGATCAGCGGTGCCTTCAAGTAACATTTTGAATGCATCTAATTCCGGCACTTGTAGCGGTTCCGCAATATCTTGACGTGATGGCAATGATCCACCTAATGCGGCACGACGTTCTTCAACATACTTCATGACCGGACTGTCCGGTTCAGGACGGTAGAACGGAATGTCGTTTTCTAACTGTTCGTTCGAAATTGGCACTGAGAAACGATCACGGAAATATTTCAGACCGTTAATATCCAATTTTTTCTGTTGGTGAGCGTTGTTAGCACCTTCACCAAACTCACCCATACCGTAACCCTTAACCGTTTTAGCCAAAATAACGCATGGCATACCTTTGGTTTCAGTGGCACGTTTATAAGCGTTATAAATCTTACGTGGTGAGTGACCGCCGCGGGTGAGTTTAAAAATCTCACCATCAGTCATATCTTTAACCAACGCTGCAGTTTCAGGATATTTACCGAAGAAGTGTTCGCGTACATACGCACCGTTTTTGGCTTTATACGCTTGGTATTCGCCGTCAACCACTTCGCCCATACGTTCGATCAACTTGCCGCTGGTATCTTTCGACAACAACGCGTCCCAACCTGAACCCCAAAGAACTTTGATTACATTCCAGCCTGCGCCACGGAACATACCTTCCAATTCTTGAACAATTTTTCCGTTACCACGTACCGGACCGTCCAAACGCTGGAGGTTACAGTTAACAACGAAAATTAAGTTATCTAAACGCTCACGTTGTGCCAACTGAATCGCACCACGAGATTCCGGCTCATCCATCTCACCGTCACCCAAGAATGCCCAAACTTTACGGCCTTCGGTTTTTGCTAAACCGCGTGCTTCCATATATTTCATAAAACGCGCTTGGTAAATCGCCATCAATGGGCCTAAACCCATTGACACGGTTGGGAACTGCCAAAAGTCAGGCATTAACCAAGGGTGTGGATATGATGACAAACCATTACCGTCTACTTCTTGACGGAAGTTTTTTAATTTTTCTTCTTCTAAACGGCCTTCCATAAAGGCACGTGCATACATACCCGGTGCAGTATGACCTTGGAAAAACACCATATCGGCGCCCAACTCATGTTTTGGGCCTTTAAAGAAGTGGTTCATCCCCACTTCATATAAAGTACAGCTTGATGCATAAGAAGCAATATGACCACCAACACTGGTTTCTTTGTTGGCTTTAACGACCATCGCCATCGCGTTCCAGCGCAAAATCGAGCGAATACGTTGCTCAAGACTTAAATCACCTGGATAGTTAACTTGTTCTTCTGGGGCAATGGTATTGATGTAGGGGGTATTAGCAGAATAAGGAATATCGATGCCGTGAACACGGGCTTTTTCAATCAGGGTCGCGATAAGATGATGTGCCTTATCGGTACCTTCAAACTGGATTACAGACTCTAACGCATCCAGCCATTCTTGCGTTTCTTGCGGATCTTGATCAATGAACTGATCGCTCATACATTCACCTCTTGGGTTTTAACTGAGTCGATTGCAGGGTTAGCGCAATCAAACTCTGAACAAAAATAAAAACCTTTCAAGCCCTGTTAGGCTCTGCGCCCCGAAGAGCAAGTTTTTACCGATTTTTAGAAAAAATAATGGCGGGAATCATACCACTTTTCGATATGAAAAACATATCTTGGGGGGAGGCTGGCAGCAAATTTGCAGAAAATGCGGAAAAAATATGAATTTTGTGTGGGTTTTGAAGTGATATTAAACGTTGATTAAACACGCTAAAGCGAGACTTTAATCAAACGTTTTAACCTGCATCAGAGTGTCTAGGTAACCAAAACTTATTCAGCGCGTCTTGCAACTCAGTCAGGGCTTGATGATAAACCGATTGTTTAAAACTCACCACTTCTTGTACCGGACGCCAATAATCAACCCAGATCCACTCTTCGAATTCTGGATTGGTATGATGTAACACATTAATCGCTTGATCTGAACTTTCCAAACCTAATAAAAACCAGATTTGTTTTTGCCCAACACAAACCGGCTGGCTATAGTGACGAATCAGGTGCTTAGGCAGATCATAACGCAACCAATCAACGGTTTTACCAAGTACACGCACATCAGAAGGCTCCAAACCGACCTCTTCACGCAACTCACGAAATACGGCTTGTTGCGGGGTTTCATTTTCGCGAATACCGCCTTGCGGAAATTGCCAGGCATCTTGCTGAATACGCTTACCCCAGAACAAC
>DIJW01000155.1:0-8480 GCA_002421475.1 Thiomicrospira sp. UBA5634
TGCCTCGTGATGCTAAAGTGATCGAAGTCGGCCAACCGCAAAAACTAGCCGTTGATGCGGTCTTAAACCGACAAGCAGACGTCGGTTTTGTGCGCACCGGCGTATTAGAAGCGTTGTCCAAAGCCGGTTATTTTGATCTGCAACAAATCAAAGTCATTAATGCCACTTACCCTAATAATTTTCCCTTTGTGACCAGTACCCGCCTTTACCCGGAATGGCCATTCGCCGCCATGCCGCATGTTAATAAAGATGTCGCACGGCGAGTGGCGGCTGCATTATTAGCCATTGAATCCGATAGCACGTTAGCTCATTCTATGCACATTGCCGGTTTTACCATTCCGGGTGATTATCGAGTCATTGATGAAATGATGCGTCAATTGCGCGTAGAGCCTTTTGCGCAAACCCAATACTTTGATTTGCGTGACGTGGCACAACGTTGGTGGTTTGAACTAGGTTTGGTCAGCAGCCCCGCCATCTCTACCCTGTTATTTTTTATCTTTTTACTGCTGATTCGAAACCGCACCATCAAACAAGCCAAACAAACCATTGAGCAATCAATATTACAAATTCGCCAGTTAAGCATGGCGGTAGAACAAAGTCCGGAAGGTATTATGATTACCGATCCAAAAGGGCGCATTGAATACATGAACCCGGCTTATGAAAACATCACCGGCTACAAACTAAATGAACTGCTCGGTCAAAACCCGAACATCTTGCAATCGCGCGATACGCCAAAAATTATTTTTAAACAAATGTGGGACAACCTTTCACAAGGCAAACTCTGGCGTGGAGAAATCGTTAACCGACGCAAATCCGGTGACTCCTACCCCAGTGACAATATCATTTCACCCGTTAAAGATTCGCAAGGACGGATTAGCCATTTCCTCGCAATTCATAAAGATACATCTGCGATTAAACACCACCAACAACGTATTCAGAACCTGCTGTATTTTGATCAAGTGACCGGCCTACCAAACCGCACTCAATTGATCGAAACCATGGATAAACTGCTCAATCAAAAGTCGTCATTGGGTGTAGTGGCCGGCTTAATTTTAATTAATGTTGATCATTTTAAGCTGGTAAATGAAATACGTGGTGCTTATAGCGGCGATGCACTGTTAAAAGCGATGGCCGAACGGCTGACCGCGTTTGTCAAAGACAGTGGATTTGTGGCACGTTCCGGCGGTGATGAGTTTGCTATTCTGTCTTACCGACCTGAGCATATTGTTGATTGCGAAAGTTGCATTATCGGCTTAGAACAAACCTTATTGGCCGAGGTAGAAAAACCCTACACCATCGCGGGTGAACAGTTTACGATCACCTGTAGTCTTGGCGCTGCCTTTCTAGGTCGTGAAACCAAGGACGATATTGCTGAAGATGTCTTAACCCACACGATCAGCCATGCAAACACCGCCTTAAAACAAGTTAAAGAATCCGGCGGTCATGGCTGGAAACTGTTCCATAAAGACATGTCTAAACTCGCTAAACACCATCATAAAGTTGAATCTGAGTTGCGATTAGCGATTGAGCACAACCAACTGCAATTGTTCTTGCAGCCCCAGGTCAACAGCCAAACCGAACTGGTTGGCGCAGAAGCACTCATCCGCTGGCAACACCCGGAAAAAGGTTTAATGAGCCCTGCGGAGTTTATTCATATCGCCGAACGCACTGACCTGATCATTGAACTGGGTCACTGGGTGCTTAATCACGCTTGCCAAGTGATACAAAACGCCCAACAGCAGGGTTTGAATATTTCCATTTCGGTTAATATCAGCCCGCGCCATTTCCGCCAAACTAACTTTGTAGATGAAATCAAAGCCCTATTAAAACGCTACACTTTAAACAACTGTCGTCTCGTTTTAGAAATTACCGAAGGCTTATTTATTGAAAACATCGACGAAGTTTCAACCAAAATGCATCAATTAAAACAACTTGGCTTAGAGTTCTCCATCGACGATTTTGGTACCGGATATTCTTCTCTAAGTTATTTAAAACAGCTACCGGTTGATGAACTTAAAATTGACCGTTCTTTTATTGAACCGCTGGAACACAGCGATTTAAAAGACAGCTTGGTCGAAACGATTTACACCGTGGCTAATAAAATGCAGTTACGCATCGTGGCCGAAGGCGTTGAAACCGAACAGCAACTGAGACAATTACAAAGTTTGGGATCAATGATTTATCAAGGTTATTATTTCGGCAAACCGGAGCCGACTCGTGACTTTTTTGCACACTGGGATACCTCCGGTAATGAATAACAGCGTGTATCACCAGGCCTGGTAATACACGCAAACTGCACGCAAACCAACATTATTTTAATTTGTTAAATATCACATCTGTCACATCCATCGGCAATGGAAAAACGATGGTATTTGAACGATCATTGGCGATTTCAGTGAGGGTTTGCAAATAACGCAATTGCAAAGCCTGCGGTTGTTGCGACAAAATCTGCGCCGCTTCCAACAGTTTTTGCGAGGCTTGCATTTCACCTTCCGCGTGAATCACTTTGGCGCGGCGCGTACGTTCTGCTTCGGCCTGTTTAGCAATCGCACGAATCATACTTTCGTCCAAATCGACATGCTTGATTTCAACATTGCTGACTTTGACCCCCCAAGCATCCGTTTGTTCATCAAGCGCTTTTTGAATATCGACATTCAACCGATCTCTTTCTGCCAGCATTTCATCCAACTCGTGCTGCCCCAGTACCGAACGCAAGGTAGTTTGTGCCAACTGACTAATCGCCTCGTGAAAGTCTTCGACTTGAATAATCGCTTTGTCCGGTTCAATTACCCTAAAATACACGACCGCGTTCACATGCACCGACACGTTATCGCGCGAGATAACGTCTTGGCTGGGCACATCCATCACCACGGTGCGCAAATCGACTCTTTCCATTTGTTGGACAAACGGTATTACGATAATTAAGCCCGGGCCTTTAACTTTCCAGAAACGCCCCAGCAGAAAGATCACCCCTCTTTCATACTCGCGCAAAATACGAATCGCGCTGACAAAAAACATCACAATAAATACGATGACGATATAAATTGCGTACATACTCATGCCACATCCTCCCTCTTATTTACTTTTCTGTGTTTAACGCTTGCACGTTAAGTATTAAGTTTTTAAGTCCGATGACTTGAACGGTTTGGCCTTTTTTCAACGGCTTATCCGATAGCGCTTGCCAATGTTCACCATGCATCATCACCAAGCCTTTATGATCAAATTCTTCCATCACTATCGCTTCGCTGCCGATCAATGCCTCTAAACCGCTGACAACTTTGCGCCGAGTGGACTTTAACGCTAGCAACACAACTGCCGCCAAGATCAAAACACTCAGCAGTGTAAAGGTAAAAATGACCGATAAATCTATACCATAACCGGGTGCGTCAGTATCCATCAGAATCACCGATCCAATCACAAACGAAGCCAATCCACCCAGACCCAACACCCCAAAACTCGGTTCAAATGCCTCGGCAATAATCAGCGCGACACCTAAGAAAATCAGCGCCATCCCAACATAATTGACCGGCAATAACTGAAAGGCGTACAACGCCACTAATAACGCTATCGCGCCGACGGTTCCGGGCAGAATCGCACCAGGATTAAAGAATTCTAAAATCAGTCCATAAATGCCCACCAACAACAAAATATAAGCAATATTAGGATTGGTAATCACACTCAAAAATCGGCTGCGCCAATCCGGGTCAATCTCGATCACTTGGACATTGGCGGTATTCAGTTGGCGGGTTTGTTGATGAATCGTAATGTTTCGCCCGTTAAGTTGCTCTAACAAGTCCTCTCGACTTACGGCTATCAAATCAATCACGTTTAGCGCTAACGCTTCGTTGGCGGATAAACTCGCTGCTTCTTTCACCGCTTTTTCTGCCCACTCGGCATTACGTCCGCGCAATTGCGCCAACCCTTGAATATAAGCCACCGCATCGTTAATCGCTTTGCGTGTAGCCGTATCTTGCACTGATTGATCTATAGATTCGCTGCGTTCATCGGTCTCTGCAGACGAACTTGGCTTAGGTAATGTGGCGTTGGTCTTAGCATCAGGTTGCGGATCAGGTTTGGTGTCCGGTGGCGAACCACCGCCGATTTGTATCGGTGTCGCTGCTCCGATATTGGTGCCGGGCGCCATCGCGGCAATATGACTGGCATAGACGATATAAGTACCCGCGCTGGCGGCTCGCGCACCGGTAGGAGACACATAACTAACAATAGGCACATTGGCATTAGCGATGTTTTTGATCATCGCACGCATGGCGGTATCTAAGCCGCCGGGCGTATCAATTTGTAGAATAACGAGCTCGGCTTGCTGATCTTCAGCGCGCTGAATGCCGCGTTCAATATAATCATGGGTTGCAGGTCCAATACCCCCATCAACTGCTAACGAAACCACCAGGCCTGGTGGTTGCAGTGAGTCGTTTGCTATAACCGCATTGAAACCGAATACCGCTAATATCAACCCCAATAACGTAAGCAGGTTTGTAATTCGCATCATAACTTCGCTCCTTACTTAGACAAACGTCTTGGGTTTCACTTTACTCCTCTAAAACAAAAATACAAGCTGTTGTTATTGTTTGATAAATTTCAATTCTTATCTCATACCATGCACGACAAAGCCAGGGTTATCCCCGTTAAAAAATAAAAAAGGCGCGAGAACAACAGAGTATTCTCGCGCCTTTTTTATGATTTGGTTTTAGTTAAATTAGCCGTTAATCAACGTGCCGTATATCACTAAATTATGGCCGGACAAGTTATAGCCGTTTTCTTTAGCTATCTCCTTAATCCGATCTTCAATAATTGGATCAACAAATTCTTTAACATGACCTGATTTTAAACACACCAAATGATCATGGTTGTCGCCGGTATCCAATTCAAAAATCGAAATATTGTTTTCAAAGTTTAAGCGACGCACAATACCAGCCTGTTCGAACTGTGTCAGCACACGATAAACCGTTGCTAACCCGACTTCTTCGCCTTGTTCTAACAAGATTTTGTAGACATCTTCTGCTGTTAAATGATGCTGATCACCGGCACCTTCAAGAATCTCTAAAATCTTCAATCTTGGCAAGGTCACCTTGAGACCGACTTTCTTTAATTCTGCGCCGCTCATAAAAACTCCGTTTTCATTATTCTTCTTATCAATCCATTACACAGGCGTGTATTGCCGTTATAATAAACGAAAATTGAAGCCTCGCGCGACCAAAAGTTTCGCCAAAAACGTTATTTATACAAAAAACCACTTATACCCAAACTGAACTAGATATTTTTTATGACTTTATTATCTGTTATACGCTCATTGTTTTTGAGCATCGCTGGACTGTTAATGCTGTCGGCTTGCGGCGGCGTAAAACCCTACAAACCGCCGGTTACACAAGGCGTTGTGGTCAGTGAAGCCATGTTGCAAGACTTACAGCCCGGTTTAACCCAACAACAAGTCCGCCAACTGCTGGGACCAAACTATGGTGAAAACCCGTTTAAACCGCAACATTGGGAATATATTTTTACCAGCACCGACCCAAACCTTCACGCCGAATCGGTTAAACACTTAATTATCCGTTTTGATGGCGAAGGTTACTTAATTGACTGGGAACAGCGTTAACCACCAGGCCTGCTGGTTAAACGACTAACAATGACAAAACAAACATCAATCCGCTGCGCGCTCCGCTTCGACATCCTTACGTCGACGTTCGCGCGGATCGGCTTTAAGCGGCCGGTATATTTCAACCCGGTCGCCATCACGCAACACCGTATCTAACTTTACCGGACGGCTAAAAATCCCCACTTGCTCCACCACCAGGCCTGGTTGCTCTTTTAACAGCGGCGACTGTTGAATCGCTTGTTCCGCCGTTGTGCCTTCAGCAACATTCAACGCAAATAAATACTGTTTTTGCGGCAAGGCATACGCCACTTCGACTTTGATTGTTGCGTCCATATCAGTTCCCATAAAGTGTTTTTGCCCGCGTGATAAAACTGTCCACCATTGTATTCGAAATTTGCTCAAACAACGCACTCAGCGCCATATTCAACAGGCCGCTGCTCACCTCAAATTCAATTTCAAAATTCACTTTACACGCCTGGGTATCCAGCGCCTTAAAACACCATTCGCCCTGCAAATGTGAAAACGGACCATCAATCAAACGCATTTCAATCCGCTCAGCAGGCAGCATGTGATTATGGGTGCTAAACGCCTGACGAATACCTAACTTCTCAATCAAAATACTGGCTTTTAAATCCTGCTCGGTTTGCTGCAAAATTTGCACCCCGCCGCACCAAGGCAAAAACTGCGGATACGCCGCCACATCGTTTACCACGTCATACATTTGTTGCGCCGAATAATTGAGCAATACGCTCCGCGTAATTTTCTTCATTTCAGTTTGATTCCGTTATCCAACGCATTCCGTTATAATGCGCGACATTATGGCAAAAAACAGCAAAAAACAAAACCACAGCAGCCGCATCGCCGAAAACCGCAAAGCGCGCTTTGACTATTTCATCGAAGATACGATTGAAGCAGGCCTGGTGCTCGAAGGTTGGGAAATTAAAAGCCTGCGTGCCGGCAAAGCACAAATCGGTGAAAGTTATGTATTGCTTAAAAACAACGAAGCTTGGTTGTTCGGCGCGCATATTCATCCGCTGATCACTGCCTCAACCCACACCATTCCCGACCCGATGCGTTCGCGTAAACTCCTGCTTCATCGCCACCAAATCGACCGTCTAATGGGACAGGTTGACCAAAAAGGTTATACCGTGGTGGTGCTAAGTTTGTATTGGAGCAAAGGCAAAGTGAAAGCTGAAATCGGTTTAGCGAAAGGTAAAAAACTGCACGACAAACGTGCCACCGAAAAAGAACGTGAATGGAATCGCGACAAACAGCGCATTCTGAAAGACCATCGTTAATCACAACAACACTTTTACTGTCATCCTGAGGCAAAGCCGAAGGATCTTTAACCGACTGTACAACCCTCACAAGATCCTTCACTGCGTTCAGGATGACATGGTGGTTTTTGTAATCCTGAGCAGTATTCATTGTCATCCTGAGCAACGCGAAGGATCTTTAACCGACAGCACAAACCCTCACAACTTTCGCAATTAAATCCCGCCAACCCTTTAAAACTCAAAATAAACCCCTATAATAACCAAACTCTTAGCTCATCGTTTTGATGAGTACCGAACATCGGGGCTGCATTGGTTTCGACGGGGAGTACGAAGTTTGAGAGGCATGCCGTGCCTGAATGATGCACGTAAATCTTAGTTCAAATTGTTATAGTTGCAAACGACGATAACTACGCTCTAGCGGCTTAAGCCCGCTGGTGCGGCTCAGGGTAGTTGTTCGTGGCGCCTGACGCCGTATCATCTCACACGGAATCGTGTTTACCGCGTGTTTGGGTAGGTAAACATTAAAACAGACAAGCTCGTCTTGCGTGCTCCCTGACAGTCGGGAAGCGTTAAGATTAAATTAATAGACTGAATAAGCATGTAGATTCTTGGATGGAGGCTTTTCGGACGGCGGTTCGACTCCGCCCAGCTCCACCAACACCGGGTATAAAAACCCATAAAAAAGCCCGAGAAATCGGGCTTTTTTATGGGTTAAAGAAACAAGTTACAGTCGATCAAACATCGAACCGCGCATCGGCAAAAATAGTTTTTCATATAACCGCGCCGCATAGGTATTGGTCATACCGGAAATATAATCCGAAATGATCCGTTTACGTTCGCGCTCGGTTTTTGCTGCTTCAATCTTGCGATAGGTATTGGTCGGTAATAACCGATCCGCGTTCGCTTCCAGCGCTTTAAACAAATCCAACACAATTAATTGGCCTTTGTATTCCATGCCTTTAACTTCCGGAATGGTAATCACATTTTTAAACACAAAACGTTTTAATAACTCCAACACATTCGCTTGGGCTTGCGGCAAGCAGGCCTGGTAACGCAATAATGGATGTTCAAACGCTTCGTTTTCAACCACATAAACATGCTCTACCATCAAACCAACCATTTTACTCACCGCATGTTTACGCGCTTTTGAACTGCCGCAAAACAAGCGTTCGGTCATCACATCATCCCACAACGGATGTGCCAAAAACGCCGGATTTTCCATCACTTCTGCTTGCCACAAATCGCGCGATACCATTTTCATCGCTACCGCATCTTCTAAGTCATGAATTCCATACGCAATGTCATCCGCCAGCTCCATAATGGTGGTATCAAACGCTTTATAACGTGTGCGAGCGTGACCCTGCTCACAAGGTGATAACTCGGTAAAACGCTGACGATCCGCCGCACTAAACGGGCTCAACACCCAATCAAACACCGCTTGCTCTTCCTGATACAAGCTTTTTGGCGGATGCCAGGCACGCATATTCCAGGTTTTAAAATCCGTCACTTCCGGTTCAGATAAAAGCTGCTGATAAGCCGCATTTACATTCACCACATCTTCATAAATCGCCGGATATTTCAACACGCCTAAA
>DIJW01000155.1:8508-9564 GCA_002421475.1 Thiomicrospira sp. UBA5634
AAAATCCGCAAGGTTTGCGCATTGCCTTCAAAACCGCCGTGATGGCGCATCATATAATTCAACGCCACTTCGCCGCCATGCCCAAACGGCGGATGCCCCAAATCATGCGCCAGACAAATCGCCTCAATCAAATAAAACGACGGCAACCAGTCCATATACGCCTTGCCTTCGCCATCAGTGATCAACTGCTCAACAATCCCCGAGCCGATTTGTGCCACTTCCATCGAATGCGTTAAGCGCGTGCGATAAAAATCGGACTCATTTAAACCAAATATCTGCGTTTTCGACTGCAAACGCCGAAACGACGCCGAATGAATCACCCGCGCTCGATCGCGCTGATACACAATCCGTGCAGGCCTGGCGGGCGCATTAGCTAAAAACTCGGTGTATTTTTGCGTCCAAATCGATTCTTGTTGTTCAGCATTCATCACATAATCCAACTTAATTTTTGTGCACTATCATAACACTTTGCAAAAACCGACGGTTTGCCCATTGTCGGACTAAAGTCCGACAAATACATCATTTACCTCAACCAAAGCATCACGCCAACAACGAACCGGTTGCGGCAACCAGGCCTGGATTTTGGCTGTATCTAAAACCGAATACGTCGGGCGTTTTGCCGGTGCGCCATATTCTGCAGATGTAATAGCTTCAACTACACAATTCAAACCGGCAACGCGCATAATCTTCTCGGCAAACTCCGCCCAACTCGCCTCACCCTGATTCGCAAAATGCACCAATTGCATCGAGCACCAGGCCTGGTGGTGCGGATCAACCCTTAATACTTTCTGTCGAAATCGTAACATTTCCAATACCGCGCGCGCCAAATCCAATGCCAAGGTCGGTGAACCGACTTGATCTGCCACCACTCGCACTTGTTTTTGTGTGCGCCCTAGCCGCAACATCGTATTGAAAAAATTGTGTCCAAACGGTGAAAACAACCAACTGCTACGCACCACCAGGCCTGGTGGATTGACGACAAACAAAGCCTGCTCGCCGTTTAATTTAGATTGGCCGTAAACATTCAGCGGACAGGTCTGATCCGTTTCAAGATAA
>DIJW01000054.1 GCA_002421475.1 Thiomicrospira sp. UBA5634
CTAAGCCTACACTCAGAAAAATTGAGCGTGGTGATGGTACTGTGTCGATTGGACATTATCTGTTGGTTTTATCGGTTTTGGGTTTGGCGGAGGATATGACCAAGGTAGCGCGCGACGATGAATTGGGGCGAAAGCTGCAGGATATTGAACTGCTGAAAGGTAAGTCGTCATGAGTCGTGAAATCTTGGTTTATGCCGATTGGCAGGGGATGGATAGCCCGCATAAAGTCGGGGTGCTGCGTGCGGACATTGTGCGCGGTAGCGAGCATTTTAGTTTTAGCTATGATTCAGTTTGGCTGACTTCGGATTATGCCCAACAAATTGATCCGGAACTGAAGCTTTTTCAGGGCGAACAGCATAGTCAAGATGATCGAAACTTTCGTGTGTTTTTAGATTCGTGTCCAGATCGTTGGGGGCGTTTGATTATGCAACGCCGAGAAGCAGTTTTAGCCAGCCAGCAAAGCAGAAAACCCAAAAAATTGATGGAAACCGATTACCTGCTTGGGGTGCATGATGTGCATCGTATGGGTGCGTTGCGCTTTAAGTTGGAGGAAGGCGGGGCGTTTTTAGATGACAATCACGCGTTAGCCGCACCGCCCATGTCGTCGCTGCGCGAGCTCGAAGTGGCGGCATCTGAAGTTGAAAAACCGGGCATCAATACCTCGCCTGACTATTCAAAATGGCTGAATATGCTGATTTCACCCGGATCTTCATTGGGCGGAGCCAGACCTAAAGCCAGTGTGGTTGATGAAGATGGCAATTTATGGATTGCCAAGTTTCCAAGCCGTTATGACACGCATGATGTGGCGGCTTGGGAAATGCTGGTGTATAAGCTGGCGATGGAGGCTGGAGTTGATATGGCTCCGTGCATGATTAAACGCTTGAATAGCGAGCAACATACGTTTTTAACCCAGCGTTTTGATCGTATTGCGGGGCAGAGGTTGCATTTTTCATCGGCCATGACGCAGCTTGAGTATTTTGATGGCGAAGCGGGTGCAAGTTATTTGGAGTTAGCCGAGTTTTTAATTCAGCATGGCGCGAATACGAAGGATGATTTGGCGCAATTATGGCGGCGAATGGTGTTTTATATTGCGGTATCGAATACCGATGACCATCTTCGAAATCACGGTTTTCTTCATACACCGAAAGGCTGGGTTTTATCGCCTGCGTATGACATTAATCCGGTCGCTGATGGTGCCGGATTACATTTGAATATTGATGAAGTAGATAATCGCCTCGATTTTGAATTGGCTTTTTCCGTGATGGATTATTTTCAATTAAACAAAACAACAGCCGAAACCATTTATCGACAAGTGATTCAGGCGGTTGCGCAATGGCGAGAAGTGGCAGAACAACTCAAAATCAGTCGCCAAGAGCAAGAAGTTATGTCATCGGCATTTATGGTTCAACGCCTGTAATCAGCTACCAGGCCTGGTGGTTGGGTAGTTGATGTTTGGTTTGCCAGTGTAGTTTGTGGGTGAGGTTGAGTTGGTTTAAAAACGCCATATCGTGCGAGACGATCATGAGCGCGCCTTGATATTGGTTCAGCATGTCGATTAGGGCTTGGCTGCTGGCGAGGTCGATATGGTTGTTGGGTTCGTCGAGCAATAGCAGTTGCGGCGCGGGTTGGCGATAAAGTGCGCAAAGCAATGCCGCTTTAATGGGTTCGCCGCCGCTAAGTTGGCGGCTGGGTAATTGCACTTTTTCTGCCGTCAAACCGACTTGCGCGAAACGTTGGCGGGCATCGGATTCGGTTAGTTGGCCGGTTTGCTGCATTTGCGTTAATACGCCGGTATTCGGGTTTAATTGACTTGCGTGTTGGTCGATGTAAGCCGCGGCAACCTGTAATTGCACTTGGTCATGGTCGTGCTTATGTTCATGTGGAAAGAGTCCGCCGATGATTTTTAATAGGGTGGATTTTCCACACCCATTCGGACCGATTAAGCCGACTCGTTGTGCGCCGACTAAATCGAAATCAAGCGGCTGGCCGCCTGTTAGGTTGTAGGGCAAAACGACATCCCGCAGGCGGAGTATCAGTTTATTGGTTGCAACTTGGGTGTCGGGGGCGAACAGATAGCGCGGGCTTTGTTTGGCGATGGCTTGCGCGGCTTGTTGTACTTTTTGATTCAGTTCGTTACGGCTATCAACTATGTGTTTATTCAGTTTGCCGCTCGATTGTTGGCTACGCTCTTTTTGCCGATCAAGCAGAATTTTAGCTTGATTGGCCTGTTTGCCTTCACGCGCACCTGCGGCTTGTTTCTTTTGTTGGCGTTCTTGTTGTCTTTGCAGGGTTTGTAACTCGACTTTGCGTTGCTGTTTGGCTTGGTCGAGTGTGGCTTGCAAAGCTTGCTGTTCCAGCGTTTTTTGTTGCTGATAAAAGTCATAATTGCCGCCATAGCTTTTGAGCCCTTGCGGACTCAGTTCCAGTATGCGATCCATGAGGTTGAGCAGTTGGATGTCGTGACTTATAACCACTAGCCCTTTTTGCCAATTGCGGATTTGCTCGAATAGGATTTGGCGTTGCTGAATGTCTAAGTGGTTGGTCGGTTCGTCTAAAATCAATAAATCCGCTTCGCTTAAAAACGCGCCGATTAAAGCCACACGCGTCAGTTCGCCACCACTGAGCCGGTTGCAAGCGGTTTCTAAATCAAACGTTAATCCATAACGTTCAAGCTGGGTTTGGGCTTGTTGGCGTATATCCCAGCGAGCACTGACCTGTTCAAAATCCGTTTCTGCTATCGAACCTTGTTCAATGCGTTGCAGCGCATCCAAAGTCGGACGTATGCCTATCAGGTCGGCGAGTGTGTGTTGGCCATTCGGTTGAATTTGCTGGGGTAGATAATACAGCGTGCCGTGTCGGTGAATCCGACCTTGAGTGGGCACAAGTTCAGCCGCAAGCAGGCGGGCGAAGGTGGTTTTGCCGACGCCGTTATCGCCGACCAATCCGACGGCTTCTGTGCCGATAGTGCCGCTGAGGTTTTGAAATAAGGTTTGACCGTTTGGATGTTGAAAGCCAAGTTGGTCGAATGTGATTAAGGTCGTCATAACGCCTCCTAATGCCGGGTTCATAATAGTTCAGAACGGGCGGACTAAGCCGCGGCATTAATGGCGCATTGGACGAGACTCCTGATTCTGCGAAGGTCAAAAGATGAAATGAAATCGAATTGTATTATAAAAACTTTGGTTGCACAAATTTTAAGCAATCACCAGGCCTGGTGATTGCTTAAAATTTGTGCAACCAAAGTTTTTATAATACAATTCGATTTCATTTCATCTTTTGACCTTCGCAGAATCAGGAGTCTCGTCCAATGCGCCATTAATGCCGCGGCTTAGTCCGCCCGTTCTGAACTA
>DIJW01000129.1 GCA_002421475.1 Thiomicrospira sp. UBA5634
CTTGTCTGAAGCTATTCCAATTGAAGAAGAAGGTGTATCAGCCGCACTCGAACATTTATTCTGGTTACATAAATTGCGTGATGCATTGAATGAGGGACGGATCGTTAATTTCTATCAACCGATTGTGAATCCACAAGATCCTACCGAACTTAAATATGAAGCCTTAGTGCGTTTAATTGAACGTGATGGCCAGGTTGTGTCGCCCTTTCAATTCCTCGACATCGCCAAAAAAAGCCGTTATTACGCCCAAATTACCCGTGTGGTTTATCAAAATGCACTGGCGGTAGCCAATTCCAGCGGGGCGAATATTTCTATTAATTTATCTATCGAAGATATTGAAAACGATGAAGTGCGGTTGTATGTTTTGGAACAACTTGCCGATCTAAAACAAGGCCGGATTACGTTTGAAATTACCGAAAGTGAATCGATTCGCGATTATTCAGTTATGCATCAATTTATCTTGGATGCTAAAACACGCGGTGCCCAAATTGCGATTGACGACTTCGGCAGCGGTTATTCAAACTTTTCGTATTTGGTTGAAATGCAGGCGGATTATCTAAAAATTGATGGGTCGATTATCAGCAAAATTTTAGACGATCGCAATAGTCTGCTAGTGGCGGAAAGTATCATCGATATCGCCAAAAAGCTCGGCATTAAAGTGGTCGCCGAGTTTGTCAGCGACCAAGCGATTGCGCAAAAACTTAGTGAATATGGCGTCGAATTTTATCAAGGTTATTATTTTGGTGCACCAGGCGCTCTCGACAAACCTTCTTCTTAATCACCAGGCCTGGTGAACCTCCTCATAAGCATTAATTAACAGGTCGCACAGTTGGTTAATGAACTTTCAAACTGGCGCAGATCTTCAGGTTTACCAAATAATACCAATACATCATTTAACATTAATTCTGTTTCTTGAGTTGGCGTTAATTCGCGTTTTCCATCCCGCACTAAAGCCGTTAACGCCACCTTATAGGCAGACAAAGCCAAATCACCAATATGCTGACCAATGGCCGAACTGCCCTCGGTTAACACGACTGAGTGCAATAATTCGGGTGTGGTTTCACTGTCATTTATTTCAACACTTGATAAAAACAACTCGCGCATCATCGGATAACGGTTAACCCTTTGCTGCTGAATTGTTCGGGCCACTTTTGCCATGGGTGTTTTTAGTGCCAGTAACGCATTTGAACCAATCATTAATCCGGCTTCGAGCGTTTCAGGAATCACTTCAGTCGCACCGGCATCGCGTAACTCGTCAACGCGTGATTCATCACGCGTACGCACTAAAATCGGCAATAAAGGATTCAAGTGGTGTGCATATTTGAGGGTTTTTAGCGCAGCGGGTAAATCGTCATGGCTAACAATTAATAACCGGGCTTTGGCAACCCCGATTGCTTCCAACACACTCGGCTCAGACGAATCACCGTAATAAACCGCTTGTCCGGCTAGACGCGCTTCTTTAACACGTGACGACTCCATATCCATCGCCACATAATTAATTGACTCGTTTTCTAACATCCGCGCCACCACCTGACCGATGCGACCATAACCACAAATCACCACATGATTTTGTAATGCGGCATGATCTTCCGGTACTTGTTTGCTGATCTCATCCGATACCGTTACGGTTTTTTGTCGGCTAAACCAAGACGCAATTTGTTGGTTATAGCGAATAAGAAACGGCGCCAAAATCATCGAAAAAAGAACTGACGTTAATGCAACTTGTGCCCAATAAGGATCAATCACACTCGCTTCCAGTGCGATGGCCAGCAACGCAAAACCAAACTCGCCCCCCACGGCTAACATCAAGCCGGTACGTATTGCCGTCGACAAATCCGCTCCGGTTAACCGAACAATTAAGGTCACAATCAAAATTTTGATCAGCAATAACGCCAAGGTGCCCAACAAGGCTTCCAGCCAAATATTCGGAATAATGGCCGGATCAATTAACATGCCGATACTGATAAAAAATAACCCGAGTAATACATCGCGGAAAGGGCGAATAGTCGAATCGACTTGATGTTTAAACTCGGTTTCTGCCAACATCATGCCGGCCAAAAACGCGCCAAAAGCCATGGATAAACCTAAACTCATGGTGGTCCAAGCGGCCACTAACGACACAAATAACACAGTTAAGGTAAACAACTCTGCCGATCGACGTTCGGCCACCAAATGAAACAAGGGTCGCAATAAATAACGCCCAAATACATACACAATCACAAACGCCAACAAGGCTTTCAGTAACGCCAGACCTAAGGTTCCGGCGACTTCATCTGCTGCTGTTGCAATAATCGCCAATACCGGAATAACAATAATAAAAGGCACGGCGGTAATGTCTTGAAAAACGGATAAGGTCACACCAAGTCGACCATGTCGAGTTTGATCCTCACCCTGCTCAACCAGTTGTTTAGAAATAATAGTGGTAGAGGATTGGGCAAACACTGCGCCGATAACAAACGCCGCAACCGCCGGTACGCCTAGCATCCACGCCATGACCCCAATAACCAGAGTGGTCAACACCACTTGCGCGGTACCCAGGCCAAGAATGGTATGACGCGATGCATAAATTTGCGCCATTGAAAAACTTAAACCTATGGTAAACAATAAAAACACGATCCCAAATTCGGCAACCACTTTAATAAGATCATTGCTGATCACCGGGCCCGCTGTATGAGAACCCAACAATACACCAACCAGTAAATAACCTAAACTCGGCGGAATGCCTAAACGTTGAAAACTCAGGATAATAAAGACGGTCACGCCCAGTAACAGCAACAACTGGACAAGCGTTTGTTCTAGCATGAAAACTCCATTTCTAGGCGTTTATTGATCAATGGATTTTTTACACGCATTTTACATAAAACGCAAACCCGTATGAGCTTGCGTTTGAATCAGACAAGATTTGACCTTTTACAGCGTAATTGGGCTAACAAAACCCTTTGGTTTAATCGCCAATACCGAGCAATTCACATGTTCCAATAAGGTTTCTGCGGTATTACCGATCACCAGGCCTGGTATCCCGCCACGACCGACCGTTCCCATAACCAATAAGTCTATTGAATGATATTTAACTAATTCAGGAATCGCCTCTTCTGCGCGTCCCTTCGCCAAATGCACTTGCAGATTTGGCAACACGTCACGACAGGGTTGAATTTCATACTCCACTGCACTTTTATGTTGCTGGCGAACTTTTTCGGTAAACTTCACCACATCGACTTCTGAGATGTCACTGTTCCAATAACGCACCAAGTTTTCTGCTTCGGCTTGCCAAGCGTGTGCAATATGTAGGTTTGCGTTTTGGCTTTGCGCCAGTGTCTGTGCAAAAGCCAAAATGGATTGTGTCAGATCATTATGAGTCAGTGACTCTGCCTCAATATCGACGTCAATACTGGCCATGATATTTTGGAATGGCAACGAACTGCCATTTTTATGTAACAGCACCGGACATGGACATTTACGCAACAGATGCATGTCTTGGCTGCCAAAGATATGCTCGGTCAAACTTTTATTTTCCTTGTCAGTCTGTTTAATCACCCAGTCGACTTGATCTTTCAGAGCCGTTTGAATGGTTTTATAAAACAACCTACCAAATTCAACTCGAGTACTGATCACAACGCCCGCTTGGTTAGCTTGCATTGCCCAAGGTTGCCATGCTTGCAACACGGCTTCCGTTTGTTTGGCCATAATATCTGCCGGCAATAAGTTTTTAACCCAACCCACCAGGCCTGCATCAACTTGCGGCAATACATTTAACAAAATGAGTTGCGCTTGTTGGCGTTGCGCCAAAGCTAACGTCCAATCAAATAAAGCTTGTTCTTCCGCCGGGTTTTGTGACACAAATAACAAGGTGGTTAATTTCTTCATCTTTATTTCCTCAAGCTTTAGTTGTTTGTTCATCGGACGTTAAACGGTGTACCGCTTCCAATGCGGCATCATGATAAGGCACTAACACCATATCTACTCCCATCGCTTTAAAATTATCCGCATCGGTTTGGTGAGTGGCGGCTAACGCCACCTTGCCTTGATAATTGGCTTCTTTTAATGCTTTTAACAACGCCATACTGATATGTCGATCACGCATGGTTCCCACAATCCACTTCGCATCCGCTAAAGGTAAACTGGCGATGAACTCCGGATCTTCCGCATCACCATAACGGGTCGGCACATTATGCTGTGCCGTTTCTTGCACCAGTTCAGGGTTAAAATCAACCGCCAACACATTTTTGCCTTGTTTCTGCAAACTCTGTGCGATGACCATACCGAAACGCCCTAAACCAAACACAATCACATCAGCCGGTTTGGCCGGCAACTCTTGATCAAATATTTCCTCCCTGTGCGGTACTTTGCGCTCAAAAATATCCATATATGGCGCTAATTTTTCGTACAAAGGTTGAGAATACAGAATCATATAAGTCGAAGCAGAAATAGTGATTA
>DIJW01000223.1 GCA_002421475.1 Thiomicrospira sp. UBA5634
AATAATTTCAATGCGCTCAATATTGGCCACCATCAAGTCTGATACGTTAGCACCGCTGGTATTTGCCGGATCTTGCGCCCGCACACCGTCAATTAAAATCAACGTGCGGTCAGTATCTGAACCACGCATAAATAAACTGGTGCTGGTACCTAACCCGCCGTTTTGCGTAAAACTTAACCCACTGACTTGGTTAAGGAGTTCAATTAACGAGGTTGCTCGTTTAGCCTGTAGTTCCTGCGCCGTGATCACTGTTACATCGGCGGTGACAAGTTCGAGCGACTGCTCGATCTGATTGGCGCTAACCACAATTTGAGATAACTGATTTTCGGCCGCTTGCGCGACCAGGCCTGGTGTTAAGCATAAAGCCGCGATTAGCGGTTTAATTTTGGATAAGTTTTGCATTTAAAGATTCCTTCAATTCATAGATTTAATATCTGTTATGAACGAAGGCAAAACGGACTTAATTTCTGCAAGCTAGCTGTTGTAGGTCGTGTTTTAACGCGACAAAATCGGACTCAAGTCCGACCTACGCATCCACATGAAAAGTGGAATAACTAAGGGTAGAAAAGTTTAAGCACTCCGTATTGCCCACCGCAATAGGTTTGAAACATTCACTAGGCCGGTATCCGGGCTGAGGAGCGATTTCAGATTGCCTTCTCGGATTGAATATCCAATGGCGTATTAATCTGTCTTCTCCATCACCGTTGCGGGGGCAGCGTTCGATTGGAACTCGATTTAATCGACGTTCGTACGACTCTTCCCGTTTAACGCGGTATTCAAACCGCGCACCTAACGAAGCCGCTTATTGTAGTGAGATAAAGATTTATTGCAAGTTATTGCAACCACCTACCCAAAGGGCATAAAGGGCTGGTGGTTGGCGGTTTCTTAGATTATTGATCGTTATTTTCGCGGTTTGCGCGGTTTTTTGCAGCGAGATGATTTGCCCATTTATAAGACAACCAAAAAGCAGGGGTGATAATCACAAACGTAAACGCAAAACTCGATAAAGCGGTATGCCAAGGCTCACCTTGCCAAAACACAATTGCACCGACGACGGTGCTTAGTAACAAGCCATTGCGTAACGCGCGTTGAATTGGGTTAAATAACATTGAAAAACTCCCTATTTTGAAATGTATGCGGCTACTTTAAAAGGTTTTTGTTTCAGGTCAAGTTTTCAGTTAAGCCAAGCAATTTTTTGTGCAAATAATATTATTGAGCAGTAAAATCAAACAACATAAAAAATACATTTATTTTTGTCTTCGAGGATCTAGAGCATGAAACAGCTAAAAAAATTAGGATGGGTTGCGTTATTGGGTGTGATGTCTACCGCGGCGCCGGTCATGGCTGAGGATAATAGCAATGGTTTTCAAATTGCACCGCCGCCAATTGCGCATCCGATTTTTGTAGCTGGGGCAAAAGACCAAAAGTTTGATTTTAACTATATTAGTATGAGTTCGAGTGAAGCCGACATTGATTTAACCGGTTTGGGGGCGAGTTATATTGTGCGCGAAGCCTACAGCGATAGTTTGGCGATTAGCGCACAAGCAGGTTTGTTTATGTTGAACGGTACAATGCCGGGTCTGGCTTTACCATTTTATTATTCGGGTAGTTGGTTTTTCCCTGAGTCTTTGAGTAAGGCGGATGTGAGCATGATGTCGATGCCATTTAGTGCGAACATCGAATTACAGCTAATTAAAGAAGATGCCGCCAGTTTAATAGTCTTTATTGGTCCGAATCTTGGTTTCAGTGTAATGAATATGCAAACGTCATACAAAGTAAGTCCAACTAGCCCGACTTATACTAACTTGGCGCAAGTTACCTCGACTACAGCAGGTTTACAATTTGGTATGCAGGCGGGTTTAAAGCTATCCGATGATCTTAAAATCAGTCCGTTTTTTATGGTGAGTAGCTCCAGCGGAACAGCAAACTTTACCTACAAGTCTGGCGCGAGCGGGGTGTCAGATACCACTTATAGTGGAGATATTCCCGATATCACCACCAGCTCAATTGGCATGGATATTATTATTAAAGAGTTAAGTATCGGTACGGTGTTACAAGATATTCAACGCTCTAACTCGGATGGCAGCGATGCCGGCGGAATGGAAACGGTTATGTTACGTTTCGGTTATAAATTCTAAGTTACATGCTTTTAGGCCATTCCCGCTTTTTGTTGCAAACACAGTAAGTAAGCCTGCTCGTCAGGCGCTTGCTGGTATTTCTGACTATTCCACAGCGCTTCCGCCAAACACTCCATCATCTCGTGTTCTGCTTCTAATACGCTACCGTGCTTTAAGGTGAGCAACCGATGCACCTGCGCAATGCCGGCAGGGCGGTCGGTGGCCACTTGCTCGCGCAGACCTAAATGCATTCCCATGTGTAAAAACGGATTGGTTTCACCCATTTCCGGCAGATACTCGTTTTTAACGTGCTGACGATTTTCCAGCATTTTGTGATATTCCGGGTGTTGTTCAATCACCTGCGCAATTTGCTGTTCCAGCGCATCTAGCGGCTGGTTAGCGCGCGCTTTTTGCCATACGTCGGCATAATGTTGACGCAGTTTGTCGCGTTCGGATGTGTACATGAATAGCGTTTCCTCAAACTAAAATCTAAACCACCAGGCCTGGTGCTACTGGTGCTATTTGGGTATGTCGGTCATTTTAAAAGGCTGTCAACACAATGAGCAAGCCGAAAAAGATAAATATACTGCCGCTGGCGCGGCCTAAACGAAAACGCCCAAGGTCGGAGTGTAGCCAGCGTTGTGCACGTTTGGCTAACAGCGCATAACCGAGGTGAACCAAAATCAATAAACCGCCGTAACTTAATACAAACAGATGCAAACTTAGATCGTACTGTTGCGATTGCAACAAAAAAGGCGGGAAAACCGCGAGAAAAAATAAAATCAGTTTCGGGTTGGTAAATTGAATCAGCACGCCTTCAATAAAACGTTGCGAGGGTTTGCCGCGATGCGCTTGATCAGTGTGAATGTCTGCAATGCCGCGCCGCCAAAGGTTGATGCCGAGATAAATTAAATAGGCCGCGCCCACAGCTTGTACAATCAAAAACGCGACTTCAGAACCGGCGAGTAATAGCCCTAAACTGGTGACCGACAAATAACCGACAATGATTGTGCCAATGCTGATGCCCAAAATGCCGTAAAACGCAGGGCGAAAGCCAAAACGCAACGCATTGGATAAAGTCATCACCACACCCGGGCCGGGGCTGATAATCGCGGCGGCGGAAGCGGCTAAATAAATGAGATATAAGGTGAGCATAAAAGCTAACCACCAGGCCTGGTGGTCGGGGTTAGGGTATGTTTATTCAATGTACTTTTCCCTATCTTTAAACTCGCATAGATCAAAAATCACACAACTGCCGCAACGCGGTTTGCGCGCCATGCAGGTGTAACGTCCGTGCAGCATCAGCAGATGATGCGCGTCCATAATATGTTCTTTAGGCACGACCTTAAGCAGTTTGTGTTCGACTTCGAGCACGTCTTTACCCGGCGCAATTTTAGTGCGATTCGACACCCGAAAAATATGCGTATCCACCGCCATAGTCGGCTGACCAAAAGCGGTATTTAACACCACATTGGCGGTTTTGCGCCCGACACCGGGCAGCGCTTCTAACGCCTCGCGGGTTTGCGGCACGTCGCTGTTATGCAAATCAACCAGCATCTTGCAGGTTTTGATAATGTTTTCTGCTTTGCTGTTAAACAGACCGATGGTTTTAATATAGTGTTTCAGCCCATCCACACCGAGCGCATAGATTTTCTCCGGCGTATTCGCCAGCGGAAACAGTTTCGCCGTGGCGATATTCACGCCTTTATCAGTCGCCTGCGCCGACAAAATCACCGCAATCAACAACTCAAACGGCGTGCTGTAATTCAGCTCGGTTTCAGGATCGGGAATCGCCTCGGCTAAACGATCAAAAATCTGTTGGCGTTTGAGTTGGTTCATAATTTAGAGGGTTTTATTTCCATGGATTGACAAGATTTAATCCAGATACGGATTCAAAATCTTTGGTATTGCGCGTGACTAAAGTGAAGTGATGCGTCAAGGCGATGGCTGCAATTTGGGCATCTTCAATACTGGTCGGTAAACCGCGTTTTCTGCGTTCAACAATCACGTCAGCATAATGTTTTGCCGCTCGATTGTTGAAGTCTAGGCAACGACCTTGAAAGTCTTCTTCAAACATATCCAGCGCTTTTAGGGTCAAAGCGGTTTTGCGTTTGCCATCGTTCAGCAAGCCTAAACCCAATAAAATTTCCGCTTGGCTAATGGACGATATATAGAGTGCGGATAGGTTTTGAGCGTCTAACCATTCGACAACCTTAGCGGAAGGATTAGGGCGCATAAACTCAGAAAGCACATTGGTATCAAGTAGGTACATGGCGTTTTCTGCAGCTTAATCAAAGTTTGTCATGCGCGGAGTTTGTCGCTCCGGCAGGCTAAACGCATCGGTTGCCACATCTTCAAACTTAGCCTTTAGTTTTGAGCCAAGTCCTTTTTCAACCGGCGTGCGCTGTCCGACAACCTGACGCAAAATGCAGCGCACTTCTTCTTCCATTGAATGACCGTGCTGTGCTGCAATAATACGCAAATTGGTTTTTAAATCATCTTCAAGATTTCGGATTGTAATACTTGCCATCAACGCCTCCCATCAATGCAATCAGTGATTGCGTTAAATTATAGCTTAATCACAACCCGCTTTCTTAATTAATCTATTGGATAGCCAAAAAGCTGTTGGCGTTTGAGTTGGTTCATTAGAGTTTGAGATTGAGCTTAATTTGTTCAAAGGGGATCATTTCATCTTTACCTTCGGCGAGATGGCTTAAGCGTTCTTTAATCACTTCGCCATGCCATGCTGGGGATTGAAACTCGGGTTGGCGGTAGAAATAGCCTCGAATACCTGATTCAAAATCATAATTCGGCAGCAATTCAAAGTCATCTAAATCATCCATGTTGTTCAAATTTTCATCGTGTTTTTTCATGTTAGCAGAGGTGTTTTTCAATCGGAATAAATAACCGCAATCAACAACGCAAGCGGCATGATGTAGTGCAGAACGGCTCCTGCCACTCAGTTAAGGGTAAGGTAATACCACTGATAAATAGGCCGCGATAATAGCACAAACCTAAAAACACCTCCATACTAGCGCTTGTGCTTTGTCCACCAATTAAGCGCATCACCTCAATAAAAGATGTTCAATAACAACCTAAAAGAATTACCAAATAACAACCAGGCCTAGCTGTTTAACTTGGGTTTTATCCCTTGCAACCTAGCAAAGAACGAAGGTTTAAAGTAATATGCGAATTTCATGATTTTATTGAAAGACGTATGAGCTCGTTTATAGAGTTAAGTTTCTTGGTTTAGGGTCAAGTTTTGCGCGTCTATTTACTAGCTAAAAAGCAAATATTTTGCTTTACATTTCATTCAATAGACTAAGTTGGAGAAAACTATGAAAAAACTTATTGCTGATAAAGATTTGTTAAAGGAGTCATTTCAAGCTATTGCATATTTCGTCTTCATAGCCGGTTTGCTTAAATTAGCTATTCCTTCAGTAAGTGAAGAGCCGCTCATTTATAAATTGTTTTTTGTTAGTGTTATTGTTCTTCTTTCTGTGTTAGCTACTTTTTATGCAGTTTTTCATGTTGGTGGTTCAATAACCAAACTGTACTTTCCGGATTTCAAAATTCCATTTGTTGATCCAGGATATACGTTAACTTCATTAACACAGATACTTCCGACTTTAATGCGTAAAGATTATCTACTCTGGTTATTACTAGGCCTTCCATATTATTTGATAGGCCTAGAAATCGTTAAGTATGGTTTTAAAGTCTAAATATACAAAAGATTTAAGTGTTTTGAACGAAACTGTAGATCACTTTCGTTAGACGTTTAAAACATAAGGATACTGTTTATGAGAAAAATTCCTTGGGGTCCAATAAGATCTTTACTAGCAAGCTTCAGTTTTAGCGATATTAAAGAAATTATTGGTTTTGCAGATATTGATATGTCACGGCTTTCACATTTAGAGCAGCGTCTTAGTACTGGGGCTTCAAAATCACAGCTACTCAGTGCTATTGATGAACAAATCGGAGCAATGGATGATAATGCATTGGGGGCGGTGGCTTCAATAGTGTGCGAAGAAATGCATAGGAAAAATCCAGATATTATTTCTGATCTTGAACGGGTTTTATCTCGAGTGGGCTGGCGGTTCTCTGGTTCTGATCTTTTGCCAATCGAAATATTTGATATATCTGAATTGGCAGAAATACCGACTAATGCTCATGAGGATATTCAAAAAGCAGCAACTAGATTACGAGATGGTGATTTAAGCGGTTCTTTATCATCTTCTTGCGCCGCTTTAGATGCAGTAACTAATTCAATATATCAAGAGTTTGGTCTTGGTGATCCGGGTAGTGCATCATTTCAAGAGAGGATTAGGAGATCCTTAAATGCTATTGGTGCAGAACAAAACTTGAAACAATCTCTTCATGAAATAGGTTGGAATACATCCGACATTGCGGCATTGTCAGGTAGTTTTAATGGTTCGTTGAACCAGGCTGCTTTTGTAATGCAGAAGCTAAGGTCAGATATGGGCGATGTTCATGGAACAAAACCAGTTATCTCGGCACTTATTTATGATGCTATTAAGTGGTCATTGTTATTGCTTAGAATATTGGCAACCCGATAAAGCTAATAATTCTTATCGGTCATAGTGCGTTGTTATCCAGTGTGTTTTAGCTTAACTTTAGTCTAAGTTAAGCGGAGTATTACTATATTCTATTGTTATCTGTAGTAGAAGGTGCGTGGAATATCTTATTGTTCTCACTTCAACCGGAATATCCATTAGGCCTGGTTTTTTTACTTTGGCATCGACTAGATTTTTCAGCGCGATCAGTAAACTCAAGCAGATAAACGCGCCCAGCGGTAAAATCTCCGGCAATACTGAGTTGTAGGCATCGGATAGATGGATTGTCCAGCTTTGTGCGCCATCGCCGAATATCAACTAAGCCTAGATGTTCAGTTTCGTCCAAATTTTAAGCATTGGTTGGTGATTATGAGGATTGAGGCGAGTGTTAGTTTGGTGTACCATGTACCCTTGTCAAGGAGGTTGTGTTGAGTCATGCAATTGAGTTTATAGAAACCCCCATCTTCACCAAGCAAGTGAAGGCGTTAGCCACTGATGATGAATTAAAAAATTTACAGGTTGAGTTAATTGCACAGCCGGAAAAGGGTGATTTGATTCAAGGTACGGGCGGACTTAGAAAGGTTAGGATGGCGACAGGCAAACAGGGAAAAAGTGGAAGTTTGCGTGTGATTTATTATTTAGCGACCAAGGAACGCATCTATCTTGTTTATGCTTATCCAAAGTCTGAAAAAGATAACTTAACGCAAACCGAAAAAGCAGAGCTAAAAAAATTGACTCAAATTTTGAAGGGAGAAGTTCAAAATGACGTTTTTTAATGAATTAAAAGCTTCGTTAGAACAAGCAGTAAACATCAGTCAAGGCGCACTAGATGGCGTCAATGTCACCCGTTTTGAAGTGTCGGATGTTAAGGCGATTCGTGCGCAGTTAAATGTGACTCAAGCCGAGTTTGCTAACGCATTAGGCACGAGTGTGGATACGGTTAAAAGCTGGGAGGCAAAGCGCCGAAATCCAACTGGTTTAGCGGCCAAGGTGCTCGCGGCCATTAAGGATAATCCCCAGCTATATGCTGAACTCGCTTCTCATTAGCGTTTACCAGTCCTTAATTTACAGTTACACAATAAAGATTTTCGCTGTTCGCTCCTTGGTTTTCAGCGGGAGCGAGGAGCATTAACTAGCCGTTTTAACTTCTACCGGAATATCCACCAGGCTTGGTTTTTTGACCTTGGCATCGACCACGTTTTTCAGCGCAATCAGCAAGCCCAAACCGATAAACGCGCCGGGCGGCAGAATCGCCAGCAATACCGGGTTGTAGGCGTCGGATAGATGAATGGTCCAGCTTTGTGCACCGTCGCCGAATAACAACCAGGCCTGGTCGAACAGGGTGCCGTTACCAATCAGTTCTCGCAAACCACCTAATACCACCAATACCGCGGTAAAACCTATGCCGATAAACACTGCATCAACAATAGACTTGTCCAGCGGGTTTTTGGAGGCGAAGGATTCGGCGCGCGCGAGAATCGCGCAGTTGGTGACGATCAAGGGAATAAAGATGCCCAAGATGCCGTGCAGGGTATAAAAGTAGGCTTGCATCAGCATGTCAATAATCGTTACCGCGCAGGCGATAATGGCGATAAAGACCGGGATACGAATCTCTGACGGTACAAAGTCGCGGATTAGGGATACCAGAATATTGGAGGTGAGTAATACCGCCATGGTGGCTAAACCGAGGCCTAAGCCGTTAACGCTGTTATTGGTGACCGCGAGCAACGGACATAGGCCGAGCAGGGCGACCAGCGCTTGGTTATTGTTCCACAGGCCTTTTTGCGCAATCTCTTGATAGGCTTGCCATTTGCCGGTGAGGGTTTGTTTGGCGGTTGTGATATTAGTCATACAAGGCAACTCCTTGTTGGTTGACGTAGTCGAGGGTTTTGCGCACCGCGCCGACCACGGCACGCGGGGTAATGGTTGCGCCGGTAAACTGGTCAAATTCGCCACGGTCGCGTTTCACCGCCCAGCGGTTGGCGTTTTGTTCGGTCAGCGATTTGCCGTTAAAACTTAAAATCCAATCGGTTTTTCGCAGTTCAATTTTATCCCCCAGGCCTGGTGTTTCGCGGTGTTTAAGTACACGCACACCGGATACGCGCCCATCGGGCAATACTCCGACCAGAATATGTATATTACCGCTATAACCATTGGGGGCAATGGTTTGTAGCACCAGGCCTGCCGGTTGATTGTTTAGGCGTGCGCGATAAATCGCCATGGGTTCCGGGCTGCCGAGAAAGTCTGGTTCGGTTACGAAACGCACATCGGCGAGTAAATCGTTGTTATAGGTTTCTGCCGGCATGACTTGGTTGATAAGCTGCAATAACGCTTGGCGTTCGGCTTCGATAATTTTGGGTTGGGTAAACCAGTTGATCGCCATTAATAAGGCGACACTCAGCACCACGAACAGGCTAAGTAAGCCAGCGGCGCGCAACATGGTTTGGTGTAATGTTAAGGTGTTTTTTTGGTTCATATTTCTCTAGTTAAATTATGAAATCACATGCTCAAACCCTCTCCCTTAGGGAGAGGGAAGGGAGAGGGAAGGGAGAGGGTGCGATAGTGCGAGACAATACAATTTCACCCGCCCCCTAGCCCCCTCCTTTATGCCCTTTGGGTGCGTCAAGGGAGGGGGAATATTACTTTGTCTAATGCCCGACTACGCGCGGTTGGGTGTAGCGATCAATTAACGGTACGGCGATATTCATTAAAATAACCGCAAACGCGATGCCGTCGGGGAATGCGCCCCAGTTACGAATCACATACACCAAAATGCCAATGCCGGCGGCATAAATTAAGCGCCCCATAGGGGTGGTGCTGGAGCTGACCGGATCGGTAATAATAAAAAACGCCGCCAACATGGTGCCGCCAAATAATAAATGGAAACTCACCGGTGCATATAAATCAGGGTTAATGCTATGGAAAATCCACGCCATTAACGCCAAGCTGGCGAGAAATCCAACCGGAAATTGCCAGCGAATCGTGCGTGTATACATCAGCCAAGCGCCGCCGATTAAAAACGCGACGTTAATCCAGCCCCAAGCGGTTATATGAAATAAGCCGCTGTCCAAATAGGGCGCTTGCAGCATTTGGTTGGCGCTAACGCCTTCTTGAATGCCGGTTTTAACCGCACTAAGCGGGGTCGCGCCGGTAAAGCTGTCGATGGGGGCGTGCGGTAACGCGCCAAATATAATGTGATTAAACGAATCCCAGAAACTTAGACCATAACCGGCGATTTCTTTCGGTAAAGTCCATTGGGTCATTTCCGCCGGAAACGAAATCAATAAAAACGCATAACCGAGCATCGCCGGATTAAACGGGTTGTAACCCAAACCGCCGTACAGGTGTTTACCAAAAACCAACGCAAACGCCGAACCGCTGACAATTACCCACCAAGGCGATTCCGGCGGGATACAAAACACTAGGCCTGTGACGGTAATCAGTGCGCTAAAGTCGGTGATATTCGGCAACGCCGGACGGTCGCGCAGTTTAAGCATCACATATTCGACCAGTAGGGCGGTGGCGACCGCTAAAAACCATTGAATCACAATGCCATAACCAAACAGCATGATGTGCGCAAGCAATGCCGGAAACGCCGCAAGCTGCACCTGTAGCATGACTTTTTGCACCGAGCTGTTATTGTGCGCAAACGGTGAACTGGAGAATTTCATTTAAATAAAGTTCCATTATCTAGGTCTGGCTTGAATGCAGTTTGTCGGACTAAAGTCCGACCTACATTTAGCATGCTTAATCTCATGGGCTTGAGTCCTGTTGTTTTTTCGCTGCCGCCCGAGCTTTGGCGGCTTCCATCGCGGCTTTGCGTTTGTCTTCGACAGTTAATTCGGTTGTTGTTTGTTCAGCATCAGGCCTGGTGGTTGGCTCAGATGTTGTTTCGGTCGCTTTTTTTGCCGCCGCGCGAGCTTTGGCGGCTTCCATCGCGGCTTTACGTTTGTCTTCGACGGTTAATTCGGTTGTTGTTTGTTCAGCACCAGGCCTGGTGGTTGGTTCAGTTGTTGTTTCTGCTGCTTTTTTTGCCGCGATACGTGCCTTAGCCGCTTCCATTGCCGCTTGGCGTTTATCAACCACCGGTTGTTCTGCTTGGGTTTTAATCGCTTGCTGGCGCGCTTTGGCAGCCTGAATGGCTTTATCGCGCGCGCTCATTGGGGCGTTATCTTCATTGTTCGGTTTTACAGTGTTTTCTGCATCTTCAGCTTGCTGTTTTACCGCTGCTTTTTTCGCTGCCATTTTGGCTTCGCGTTCTTGTTTTTCGCGCTCTAAACGTGCAATGCGTGCATCATGGCGTTGTTTAGCTTGTTCGGTCAAAGCGGCTTGCGCTTTAAGTTCGCGTACTTCGGCTTTGGCGTGGCGATAATACTGCACCAACGGAATACGGCTGGGGCATACAAATGAGCAACAGCCGCATTCGATGCAGTCAAATAGATTGAGTTGTTCCGCTTTTTCAAACTCATGCGCTTTGGCGTGCCAATAAAGTTGTTGCGGTAACAGGTTAATCGGGCAGGCTTCAGCACATTCACCGCAGCGAATACAGGCCATCGGGTCCTGCATTTCTTGCGGTGGATTGGCGAGCACGCAGTTGGTGGTTTTAATCACCGGCACATCATTTTGCGCCACGGCAAAGCCCATCATCGGCCCGCCCATCAGTAATGGGTAATCAAGTTTCGGTTGCGGTTGTGCCAGTTCGACCAGTTCATTAAACGGGGTGCCGAGTAGGGCGTCAATATTAAACGGCTGAGTTAATCCCATGCCGGAGACGGTGACGAACCGCGACACCAGCGGCTGACCGAGATCAATCGCTTGGGTGATGGCACGCAGCGTGGCGACGTTCATCATCACCACACCGACATCCACCGAGTGTTTTTGGGTGGGGATTTCGATATTCACCAGTTCTTGCGTCAGTTGTTTTTGTCCGCCCATTGGATACACAGTTGCGACTTCGACCACTTCAATATTCGAGCCTTGACAGGCCTGGCGCATGGCTTTGATCGCTTCGGGTTTATTGGTTTCGATACCGCAAACGACATGCGGAATGGCGAATAAATCCGCAATAAATAATGCCGCACGGATAATGTCGTCGGCGTGAGTTTGCATTAGCACATCATCACAGGTAATAAACGGTTCGCACTCTGCACCGTTGATAATCAGATGTTGCACCAGGCCTGGTTGGTTAGGCAGTTTGGCAAAGGTAGGGAAACCTGCGCCGCCCATGCCGACAATACCGGCGTTAAGCAGCAGTTGTTTAAACTCAGCAATCGTTTGCGGTGGTTGTTGTAGATTAAGCGGATTTGTTAGTGCGTCATCTTTGCCGTCCGGCGCAATCACAATACAGGGTTCGGCTAAACCGGAGGCGTGCGGTAACACGCGTTGGTCGAGTGCGATAATGGTGCCGGACGTGGGGGCGTGCACCGGCACACTTAAACCCTTGTCGGCTTGGGCAATGAGTTGATATTTTTTGACTCGATCACCGATTTGAACACAAGGAACGGCGGGTATACCCATGTGTTGTTGCAACGGCAAAATAAGTTGTTTGGGCATAAAACCTGAGCGTAACGGTTGGCGTAACGACAGGCTTTTGTTGTATTGCGGGAATACGCCGCCGTGAAAATGGTACAGCCAACGTTTCGCCATTGGATAAAGCGGTGCGATGAGTTTTATGAGTCGATTCCGCAAGCTGTTTGTACTCATTTCTGCGTCTCCGCGGCGACCGTCGGTTCCGGCCATTTCCAGTTTTTTAGGCTGGTTTTTTCGATCACCATATCAATACAATCGACCGGACATACCGGCACGCAAAGTTCACAGCCGGTACATTCTTTTTCAATCACGGTATGCATCATTTTGGTAGTGCCGACAATCGCATCTACCGGGCAGGCTTTAATACACAGCACGCAGCCGATACAAATATCTTCGTCAATTACCGCCACCATGCGCGGTTTTGGCGCGGTCGCTTCGGCATCCATCGGTTTGGGTTCAACCTGCAGAATTTCAGCAATTTCTAACATGGTAGGTTCGCCGCCCGGAATGCACAGGTTTACTTCCGCTTCGCCTTTGGCTAGCGCTTCGGCATAGGGTTTACAACCGGGATAACCACATTGTCCGCACTGGGTTTGCGGCAGTTTTTTATCAATCAATTCCGCCAGTGGGTTACCTTCGATTTTAAAGCGCACGGCGGCATAGCCGAGTAATAAGCCAAATACCACGGCTAACGCGAAGAAAATCAGTAAACCGGCGACAATACTCATTGCACCAACCCGCCAAAGCCCATAAATGCCAGAGACATTAAACCGGCGGTGATTAACGCAATTGGTGCACCTTTAAACGGCGCGGGCACATCACCGGCATCGACACGTTCACGGATACTGGAAAACAAAACCATCGCGAGGGTAAAACCTACCGCGGCGCCAAAGCCGTAAAAGGCGGATTCGATAAAGTTATGGTCTTCGCCAATATTCAGCAATGCCACGCCGAGTACCGCACAGTTGGTGGTAATCAGTGGCAGGTAAATGCCGAGCACTTGATATAACGCCGGGCTGGTTTTGTGGATCGCCATTTCGGTGAAACCGACCACCGCCGCAATCGACAGAATAAAACCGATGGTTTTGAGGTATTCGAGTTCAAACGGAACCAGTAGGTAGGTGTAGAGCAGATAACTCATCACCGAAGACAGGGTGAGTACAAAGGTGGTCGCCAAACCCATGCCGAGCGCGGTATCGGTTTTTTTGGACACACCCATAAACGGGCACAGACCAAGAAACTTGACCAGTACAAAGTTATTCACCAATACGGTGCTGATTAAAATAATGACATATTCCGTCATAACGACTCTTTTTAGTTATTTCACCACCGAGACACGAAGGCGCAGAGATTTTAAATGACTAAACCCAATCTTCGTGTCTCTGTGTCTTGGTGGTAAATTCCAACTTACTTCACGCGCATACCTGGTTGTGCACCGTCGTCCGGTGACAATACAAACAAATCTTTACCACCCGGGCCGGCGGCTAATACCATGCCTTCGGATACACCAAAACGCATTTTACGTGGGGCTAAATTCGCCACCATCACGGTGAGTTTACCAATTAACTGCTCCGGCTCGTAGGCTGATTTAATGCCGGCGAATACTTGGCGTTGTTCTAAGCCGATGTCCAGGGTTAGTTTTAACAGTTTTTCTGCTTCC
>DIJW01000112.1 GCA_002421475.1 Thiomicrospira sp. UBA5634
GGATTACTTTAAACCCTTAATAAAACCCGATTATCAGGGCGCAGTTCTGCTCGGTTTAGCCGCCGGCACGTTGGCGTTATGGACGTTTGCTTGGCCGGCATTTCGCCAAGCTACTCGCGTATCGCCTCTGCAAGTGTTCCGCCAAGCGGTCGGCACACGTTATAACCCGCTGGTCGCGTTAGTCATCAGCTTGTTGTTGCTGGTGGCGTTAATGAGTTTATTGCTGAGTAATCAAGTGGTGATTTGGGCATTGCCGGTGTTGTTAGTCGGCTCGGCGATGTTTTACGGGCTGGCGATGTTGTTGTTAGTCGGCATTCGCCGTCTGCAACCCTTCACTCACGGCTGGTTACGTTTAGCTTTAGCCGCGTTGGCGCGCGAACCAGGCCTGGTAAAACTGCAGTTTATTTCATTAGGTTTGGTGGTATTTATTTTGATTCTAATGACCTTTGTGCGCCAAGATTTAGTGCAAAACTGGCAGGCGTCATTACCGGCGCAAACACCGAATACCTTTATGATGAATATTCAACCGGATCAGGTTTCAGCGGTGCAAGCAGTGTTACAAAACGCCGATATTGATGCCGAATTAGTGCCGATGGTGCGCGGTCGGTTGGTAGCGGTGAATCAAACGACTGTGCGTCCAAGTGAACAAGATGCGCAACGCGCGCGCCGTTTATTGGAGCGTGAAGCGAATAATGCATTAATGGATTCGCCACCAAGCTACAACCGCATTGTGGCGCAATTGGCCAATGATCAGCGTAATGCCCTGCCCGCCGTGTCAGTTGAAGCGGAAATTGCCGCTTTGTTTGGTTTGAAACTCGGTGATGTGTTGACGTTTGATATTATTGGTCAGCGCGTCGATTATCAGATTACCAGCCTGCGCGAAGTCGAATGGCAAAGTTTCCGCCTCAACTTCTTTTTTATTCTGCAGCCGCAAGCCGAATTGAACTTGCCGATCAGTTATATCAGCAACTTTCACACTCAACTCAGCGCGCAACAAAGCGCCCAGCTGCGCCGTGCGTTAAACGAACAAGCCCCCGGTGTACTGTGGATTGACGCGCGCGAAATGATTGAACAGGTGCAACGCATTATGCAACAAGCCGCCATCGCAGTGAGTTTGTTGTATGTGTTTACCTTGATTTCGAGCCTGATTGTGATTTTTACCGCCACTCAAGCGTCGCAACTGGGGCGTTTGCGTTCTTGGTTGTTGTTACGTACCCTCGGCGCGAAGCAAGCCGACATTATCAAACTCGGTCTCACCGAGTTTGTGTTGATTGGTTTGTTGGCAGGTTTATTTGCCGGGATTTTGGCGCAAGCCGCCAGTTTATTGATTAGTCACTTTTGGTTACAACTGCCGCCGCGTTTAAACCCGGAGCTGTGGCTGGTATCGATTAGCGTCAGTGTGTTGTTATTGCTGGCAATTGGCTGGCTGACCCAACGCACTCCGCTACGCCAAACCCCAAAACAATTACTGCAAAAACTCCAAGCAGATAGTTAGCTGCTGTTGGAGGTTTTTTTGAACCACGAAGACACGAAGTTTTTTTATTCCCTCTCCCTGCGGGAGAGGGCTAGGGTGAGGGAGAATTTTATGCCATCAATTAAATCGTTTTTACTGATCCTCACTTTATTCTTCGGCTTTAACCACCAGGCCTGGTGCTCCAATAACGAACAAAATAACTATCAAGTCGAAACCCTGACACAAGGACTTAGTATTCCTTGGGGCATGGTTTTTATCGCCCCCGAGCAACTGCTGTTTACCCTGCGCGAAGGTCGTGCGGGCATCCTCCATACCCACACACGGCAGATTCAGTGGTTAAGCGGTTTGCCGCAGGTTCATGCACGTGGTCAAGGCGGTTTGCTGGATGTCGCCCTGCCACCGAACTTTGCCCAAACGGGTTGGATTTATTTCACCTATAGCAAACCGCAAACAAGTGGCGCGGTCACCACCCTAGCCCGCGCGCAGCTGCAAGGTGATGCGTTGGTCAACTGGCAAGATTTGCTCGTGACTCAATCGGCGGAAAGCTCGAATATTCATTTTGGCAGTCGTATCGCATTTGACGACCACGTCCATGTATTTTTTACGCTGGGTGATCGGGGGGAACGCGAAAACGGTCAAATCACCCATAATCATGCCGGAACCGTCATCCGCCTAAACCTTGACGGTTCGATACCGAAAGACAATCCGTTTGTAAATCGCAGCGGTTTTCTGCCCGAAATTTGGAGTTATGGCCACCGCAATCCGCAAGGCCTGGTATTTGATTCAAAACATCAGCGGCTGTGGCTGATTGAACACGGACCTCGCGGCGGCGATGAAATTAATCTGGTCCAAGCGGGACAAAATTACGGTTGGCCGGAAGTTTCGCATGGCCAAGAATATTGGGGGCCGCTGGCAATTGGTGTAAGACAAAAAGACGGCATGGTCGATCCGGTAAAAGTGTATATTCCGTCGATTGCGCCAAGCAGTTTAATGCTTTATCGCGGCAAGGCTTTCCCGCAATGGCAAGGTAATTTGTTTGCCGGAGCTTTAGTGTTACAGCATTTAAATCGGGTGGTGTTGAATGATGCGGGTGAAGTGATCAACGAACAACGTTTGCTCAGCGAGTTAAACGAACGCATTCGCGCTTTGGCAGAAGATCAGCAAGGTTGGATTTATTTTTCGACTGATAGTGGCAAAATTATGCGATTAAAACCGCTGAAATAAGCACTTAAAGCGTTACCACCAGGCCTGGTGGTAACGCTTTAAGTGGCAAGATTAATGGGAATTAAGAAACAACTGATAACCCGGATTATCCTGTTCGCTGACATACGGATATTTCAGCTCACTTAAATAGGCTTCAAAATCCGCTTTTTGTTTCGGCGGCACTTGAACCCCAACCAATACCCGACCATAAGCGTCACTG
>DIJW01000169.1 GCA_002421475.1 Thiomicrospira sp. UBA5634
AAATTGCGTGTGTATATCTCCGGCGGTGGTTGTTCTGGCTTTCAGTACGGCTTCACCTTTGATGAAGCGCAGGCCGAAGATGACACTGCGGTCGAAAAAGACGGCGTAACTTTGTTGATTGATCCAATGAGTTTTCAATATCTGATGGGTGCGAAAATTGATTACTTGGAGGACTTGCAAGGCGCACGTTTTGTGATTGAAAACCCGAATGCGACAACGACCTGCGGTTGCGGTTCGTCGTTTAGTGTATAACCCGACGTTAAGGATTTAACCATGCAATACATTCCAGGATTGGCCGGCGTTCCTGCCACCGAATCGAAAATTTCATTTATCGACGGTCAAAAGGGGCTGCTTACCTATCGTGGCTATGACATCATGGAGCTGGCCGAAAAGTCATCATTCGAAGAAACCACCTTGTTATTGTTGTTTGGTCAATTACCAACGGCGCAAGAGCTGGCGGAGTTTGATGAGCAGTTACGTGATCACCGTCGGGTCAAATACAATATTCGCGAAATTATGAAAAACCTGCCGGAAACCACCCATCCAATGCACATGTTGCAAGTGGTGGTGGCGAGTTTGGCAAGTTTTTATCCTAGCACCGAATATATGAAAGGTGGCACGGAAAACCAAGATTACATTAACGACGTAACCGTTAAAATCATTGCCCACATGGCAACCCTAGTGGCGAGCTGGGAGCATATGCGTAACGGTTATGATCCGATTGAACCGCGCAAAGATTTAACCTATGCGGAAAACTTTTTGTATATGGTGACCGGCGAAGAGCCGGATGAAGATTGGGCGCGTTTATTAGATGCGTGCTTAATTTTGCATGCAGAACATACTATTAATGCCTCAACCTTTACCACCATGGTGACAGGTTCAACCTTAGCTAATCCTTGTTCGGTTATTTCATCGGCGATTGCATCACTTTCCGGCCCTCTGCACGGCGGCGCAAACCAGATGGTGATCGAAATGTTGGAAAAAATCGGTCGGCCGGAAAATGCACGTGCCTATATTGAAGATCGTTTGGCGAAGAAAAAAGTGATCTGGGGCATGGGGCATCGTGAATACAAAACTAAAGACCCGCGTGCAACCATTCTGCAAAAATTGTCAGAAAAGTTGTTGGCGAAAAAAAGTGCCAGTCTGAGCGTGATGTTTGAAACCGCGCTCGAAGTTGAGCGCGTGTGCGAAGAACTGCTTGGGCATAAAGGGGTTTATCCAAACCTCGATTTTTACTCCGGCATTTTGTACAAAGAAATGGGGTTTGATCCGAAAATGTTCACCTCTATTTTTGCGGTAGCACGCTCAGCCGGCTGGATGGCACATTGGCGTGAGCAGTTACAAAACAATAAGATTTTCCGTCCGACGCAAGTCTATGCTGGATCGGCAAGCCGTAGTTATACCGCGATGGATTCGCGTAAAGAAGGCATAAAAGCCGTATTAAATGAACATGAGGTGCGCGATAGTGCGCCGGATGTGGATTAATTTTTGCCAAATCAATAATTAACATTGAAATGGGGATGTGAGTCCTTTATAATCTGACGTCTTATTAATCCTTCCCCCTCTTATTGCCCGTTAAACAGTAAGGATGCGAAGTTGATCTGAATAAGATTGAGTTTGCAGTTTAGGATTATTTACTAGATTAGGATTTTGAAATGGGAACATTTGTAGCAAAACCAGCAGAAGTAAAACGCGACTGGTATGTTGTTGATGCAGAAGGTAAAACGCTGGGTCGTTTAGCCGCAGACGTGGCAGCACGTTTACGTGGTAAGCACAAACCAGAATATACACCTCATGTTGATTGTGGTGATTACATTGTGATCGTAAACGCTGAAAAAATCGGCGTAACCGGTAACAAGCGTAAAAATAAAATGTATCACCGTTATACCGGTTATGTTGGTAACTTGAAATCTATGTCATTTGAAAAAGTGATTGATTCTAACCCAGAACGTGTTCTTGAGTTAGCGATCAAAGGTATGTTGCCACGTGGTCCGTTGGGTCGTGATATGTACCGTAAGCTTAAAGTGTATGTNNTACTGAGCATCCACATACTGCACAACAACCACAACCACTTGAGCTGTAAGGGGAATCTTCATGGCAACAGAACAATATTACGGAACAGGTCGTCGTAAAAGCTCAGTCGCTCGTGTATTCTTACGCGCTGGCTCTGGCAAGATGATGGTAAACGGTCGCGAAATTAACCAATATTTCGCTCGTGAAACAGATTTGATGGTTATTAACCACCCATTAGAAGCTACTCAATCAACCGGTAAGTTTGATGCTTACATTACGGTTGTCGGTGGTGGTACTACTGGTCAAGCAGGTGCAATTCGTCACGGTTTAGCTCGTGCATTAGTTGCATATGAAGAAGGTAACCGTCCTGCTCTACGTGAGCGTGGTCTATTGACACGTGATGCACGTAAAGTTGAACGTAAAAAAGTCGGCTTGCGCAAAGCACGTCGTCGTCCACAGTTCTCAAAACGTTAATTCGTTTTCAGATTGTGTTCACAAAAACCCGCTTCGGCGGGTTTTTTGTTTTTACAACCTGAGTTTAAGTTAGCTTTTTTGTTTGAAAGCATTTTTAAGCTTGTTAGAATGGATGGCTAAATACTAACGGATGACGAGATGAAACAATTTAATTTGCGCAATGAGTTGTTATTGCAATTGGTTGAGTCGGCACAAGATGGCGTTACTGTTGCAGAAAAAGAAGGTGAAGATACCATTCTGCTGTATGTGAATCCGGCGTTTGAGCATTTGACCGGTTATAAAGCGGAAGACATTTTGTATCAAGATTGCCGTTTTTTGCAAGGTGGTGATACGGATCGTAATGCGGTTAAGCAAATTCATGATGCGATTGAGGCAACTTTGCCGGTTCGAACCATCCTAAAAAACTATCGTAAAGATGGTACGGTATTTTGGAATGAGTTGAGTGTAACGCCGTTTCACGATGAAGTTGATCAAATTACTTACTACATTGGTATTCAAAAGGATGTAACGAAACAAGTTGAATTAGCGTTAGAGTTAGAAGCCGCGCGTGCCGAAATTGCTGCACTCAAAGCGAGCATGAAATAATCGCCCTTAGCGCAAGGGTTTTAGCCAGTTAGGCCAAGCGCGTAATTCGCTGTTCACACTCGGCGGTGTTTGATCTTCCAAGCTAGTGTCACCGAACACCCAGGTGCGTAATGCCGCATAGTGTTTTAACCATACTTTCCACTCTAAAGAGTTTGTCTCGTATTTATCAATCAGGATTAAACCCGAAATATTCAGCGGTTTAATTACATCCATCATTTGTTCAATCGCGATTGCGCCATCCAATTGAATGGGCTGATAACCTTGTTCAAAACTAAATAACGCGATGAATTTACCAAGCCAAGGTGGATTGCCGGAAACAGAGTGAATATAAATTCGTTTTGATGGATTGAGGTTGGCGGTTTGAAAATGATGTAAACGTACTTGCAAGCGCTGAGTTAAAGCGGTTTGCCAAAGTTTAATCGCCATGCGATTTATATTGTCCGTCACCATCCGTCGTTCAAGTGTTACTAAAATTGATAATAAGGGCATTAGGCTATAGTCAGCCAATAAACGGTCTAAACTGCGTTCAATTTGAGTGATGTTGAACTGTTTAACGTGACCCAAAATTGACTGTAGAAGTGGAGAAATATCCTGTTGCGGATTTAAAATCGGCGTTTCACGCTGTAAATGAGCCTGTTCATGCAAAACCGCTTTGACTCGACTGATCGGAATACCGTCTTCTTCGACCAGTTTGACGGCACGTTGCAAAAACTCGATATGATCTTGAGTATACAGACGATGACCAGATTCGGTGCGAACCGGCTCAATGAGTTCATAACGGCGTTCCCATGCACGTAAAGTGATGGGTTTTACACCGGTTAAACGTGAGACTTCACGGATCGGATAAAGGGCGTTTTGGTCGATAGAATTCATAGTTATGCCATCATACTCTATAAGGTTAATTTTTCAACTGTATTGCTTATGTATAAGTTTTTTTGTGCCGCAACACGTTCGATATGTTGCAGTCGACTGTGTTCTAAGTTTAATACCGGCAATGGATAATTTGCGCCAGGTTTGATGCCATAACTGGCGACAACATTGGGTTTTAGCCAGGGCGCATGGATAAATTTAGCTGGTAAGCGGCGTAACACCGGTAACCACTTTTTAATATAAACGCCATCGCCGGCAAACTTTTCACTTTGTAATATCGGGTTAAACAAGCGGTAATAAGGCGCGGCATCTACCCCACAACCGGCGACCCACTGCCAACCCATGCTGTTATTGGCGGGGTCAGCATCAATTAACGTGTGGGCAAACCAGGCCTGGCCTTCGCGCCAGTCAATATTGGCGTTTTTGCTTAACCACGATGCGACTAACATGCGGCTGCGATTATGCATCCAGCCGGTTCGCCACAGCTCGCGCATTGCGGCATCAATCAGTGGAAATCCGGTTTGGCCTTGTTGCCAAGCCTGTAAAAGTTCGGCGTTGTTATCCCATGGAAAACGCGCAAATTTGGCTTGGAATGGTTCGGTTTCAAGTTGTGGATGATGATGGAGTAAATAACGTGCAAACTCACGCCAACTGAGTTGTCGAATAAACGCGTCAATTGCGTTTAAATCAGCCTTGGGACGGGTTTTTTCCGCCATCAGCTGATGTAACACCGCGCGGCTTGATATTTCACCAAAATGCAGTGGAATAGAAAGTTTACTCGTGCCTGCAACGCCCGGAAAGTCACGCTGTTCAGGATAATCGCTTAAGTGTTGCACCATAAACTGGCTAAAGTTTAACCAGGCCTGGTGCTCGCCGACTTGCCAATGTGACATCATCGCTTGTGCCCATGGGCGTTCAATTAAATTCGCAAGTGTTGGCGGCAGTTGTTTTTGTTTGTCAGTTATTGGTGTTATTTTGGTTTTATTTAGTCCGGTAGGCACACCAAGAGGCGATTCTACGCGTTGTAATTGACTTGACAGGTTTTTATAAAATGGGCTGAATACCGCATAGGTACTGCCGCTCAGGGTTACAATTTCGTCGGCGTTCAACCAGGCCTGGTCGAACGGTTTTAATGCAACCTGATGTTGTTTACAGACCGCCAGAGCTTGCTGTTGTTGATTAACAAACGGTTGACCAACTTCGTAGTGATAGAAAACCTGTTGAATTTGATAGTCGCGGATCAGGCTGTCCAATTGTTGAGTGAACGAACCCTCTAACATCAATAACTCGCCGCCTTTGTTGCGCATATCGGTTTGCAGACTTAATAAACTATGCGCCAGCCACACCGAATTGGCTTCGCCAATCACTTGCTGCGGATCGTGGATATACGCCACGACTACGCGTTCAGATTGTTGCAAGGCTTGGGTTAGCGGTGCATGATCGGATAAACGTAAGTCGCGTTGTAACCAAACTAAACTATTCATAACCCACCCAGCAATGCCATTTTTAGCGAGTCAGATAAGGGTTTGTCGCCTAACCAAATACCAAAATAAACTGCTTTAAACCCCGGTGTCGTAATGTTTACCAAAGGCTCACCGTTTAGCAGTAAACGTGTACCGATTTGGGGCTGATAATCCAATACATAACAGTC
>DIJW01000184.1 GCA_002421475.1 Thiomicrospira sp. UBA5634
TAGGCCTTGCATTTCAAATACAAGATGACATTATTGATATTGAAAGTGATACTACAACGCTTGGCAAAACACAGGGACGGGATCAAATCCTCAATAAATCAACTTTCCCTAAATTACTTGGACTGGACGGTGCAAAGAAATTACGTGATGACTATATTAACCAAGCACACGAGCGGCATCTCGAGCTGCCTTTTCATAGTCTTTTTTTGCAGCAACTCATTGATTATATTGCACAGCGTCCATATTAAACCGCACTCACATTAATACATTCTGCTTTATAATATACAGATAAGTTTTCTACATTTACTAGGTTAAATAACAGGTAGTAGCATGGCACAGCAATTCATTCTTAAAACCCTGCTTGATTTCGCCGCCGCGCATAGTTTGCGCGGCTACCCGGGTGATTGTGCCAAACTTCATGGCCACAACTGGAAGGTTGAAGTTGAAGTCTGCGGCCAAAAGTTAAACGATATCGGTATGGTTATCGACTTTAAAGACATTAAACGCCACGCAAAAGAAGCGGTGGCAGAGCTGGATCATACATTTTTAAACGACCACCCGCACTTTCAACGCATAAACCCCACTGCGGAAAACATCGCGCAATATTTGTTTAACGAAATCGCTAAACGCATTGAAACTGATTTAATTAAAATGCACCGTATTACTATTTGGGAAAATGAACGTAACTGCGTGATTTACAGTGAATAGTCATAAAATTTACAAGGTTTTTTAAACACTTGAAAAATATCGTATAAAATAAGTTTCTTAGCTCAGAATCATCCAAACGGCAATAAAGGGAGCAACTGATGGTAAGCAGTGAAATCCGTGATGGTGTACTTCACATTAAAGTGCTAAATGCTTTAACTGTAGATATTTTTAATGAGTTCGAAACCGCTTACAGTAAAAAAAAGTTTGACCATATTGTCATAGATTTCTCACACTGTAACCATATTGATAGTGGTGGATTGGGTATGTTGCTTCAACTGCGTAATCGAATGGGGGATGATCGTAATAAAATCACATTAAAAAACCTATCCGATGAAATTTTAAGCATTTTCGAAGTGGTAAAATTCGAAAAACTATTCACTTTAGTTTAATTATCGTACTCAAATGATCATTACCTTGATCAGCTCTGGTTTAATGGGCTTAGTTTTTGGCAGCTTCATTTCCATGTTAAGTTGGCGTTTGCCTCAAATCATGGAGCTTAACTTGACTGAGCAACTTAACGAGATAAGTTTGGGTGGTTCAAAATGCCCCAACTGTCAAACCAAACTTCCTTGGTATCGGTTAATCCCTGTTATAAGTTGGCTAGCAACATACGGTCATTGCCACCAGTGCAAGCAGCCAATTTCAATTCGTTACCCTATTATTGAATTAAGCAGCGCTATCAGCGTCATGCTTGTCATCAGTTATTTTGGCTTCAATTTACATGGTGCCTTGGCCGCATTATTGGTTTTATGGTTACTCATCATCAGTGTGATTGATATTGAACACCAACTAATCCTCGATAATCTGAGTTTACCACTTTTGTGGCTGGGCTTATTAGTGAACACATTTGACACATTCACCTCGCCCCAACACGCCATTCTAGGCGCAATAGCGGGCTATGGTTTGCTTTGGTTGGTGTTTCACCTTTACCGCCTCATCACCGGTAAGCACGGCATGGGTTATGGAGATTTTAAACTCCTAGCCGCACTTGGTGCATGGTTAGGCATAAGCGCTTTACCAAGTATCATTATGATTGCTGCTTGCACAAGCTTAATCATCGGACTGACATTAATCCTGATAAAAAAGCATCACTGGCAAAGCCAAATTGCGTTTGGGCCATTTTTAGCATTAGGTGGGATTATCAGCTTAGTTTTACAACAAGGGACGTTTTATCTATAGCGAATAAAACAAAATTTGCAGCCATTAGGGCTTACGAAAACATTGACCACCAGGCCAGGTGGTCAGATTAAAACGCGAATTTTCATTCAACTGCCGAGTTTAGATTCAACTGACTGGCAAATTTTGGCAGTTTTTAAATTATTACTTTTTGCAAAGTTCATCACATACTCAAACATACTTGGATTTTTCACCTCAAGTTCAGTATCAATAATCAGACATTTCTGCCCTTCATATAATTCTGGATGTAATAAATCCGAATACACCAAACGATGTGATTTACCATAAGATGCCATCATGGACGCAATCCGATCAATCCAATCACTTGGTCGAAACTTTCGACCATCTTCGGTCACCCCTTCAATAATGTATTTGCAGTGTTCCGCCACCGTCTTTTCCACTCTTTATTGTCTATTTAATCTGCGGTAAATTCTAGCATAGATATTTTTTTTTAATACCGTTGCACCGATTTAATTTTTTAACAAACTCAATAAATACAAGCTATCAAACATACTCCTATCGCCAAACTATTCAACACAGCTCAAATTCAGTATATTTTTCACTCAGTCAACAGGTCAAGTTGGCTTATAATATGCAGATTTAGTCGACAAATAATATCGAGCAGGACAAGAAGCTAACATGACCCAATATCAAACTGACGACCTACGTATTAATCACATCACCGAAGTCAGACCACCAATTGATTTACATGAAAAATTTCCGCTGACGGAAACAGCCTCGAAAACGGTGTTTGAAACACGTCGCCAAGTACATAATATTCTAAATGGCGAAGATGATCGCTTATTGGTTGTAATTGGTCCTTGCTCTATCCATGACACCAAGGCCGGCCTTGAGTACGCCGAGCGCTTAAAAACACAAATTGAACACTATAAAAATGAATTATTGATTGTCATGCGTGTCTACTTTGAAAAACCACGCACGACTGTAGGCTGGAAAGGATTAATTAACGATCCGGACTTAAATGAGACTTTCCATATAAACAAAGGCTTAGAGTTAGCACGCAGCTTTTTGGTCGATGTTAACAACCTTGGCGTTCCTGCAGCAACTGAGTTTTTAGATCTGATTTCACCTCAATATGTTGCCGACTTAATCAGTTGGGGAGCTATCGGTGCCCGAACCACCGAAAGCCAAGGTCACCGCGAGTTAGCATCAGGCCTGTCTTGTCCTGTTGGCTTTAAAAATGGTACTGACGGAGGTTTTAAAATTGCGGTAGATGCCATTCGCGCTGCCAATAAACCCCATATTTTCCTGTCTTTAACCAAAACTGGACATTCCGCTATTTTCTCTACTACAGGTAATCAGGATTGCCATGTAATTTTACGTGGCGGTAATGACGGTCCAAACTATGATGCCAATCATGTTGCACAAGCGGTTGCCGAACTACATGCTGCACAAGTTCAGCCACGTTTGATGATTGACTGTAGCCATGCCAATAGCAGCAAAAACCATGAACGTCAGCTAGTTGTTGCTGGCTCTATTCGTGATCAACTAACTCAAGGCTCGCAATATATCATGGGGGCAATGGTCGAAAGCCATTTAGTTGCAGGGCGCCAAGATGTAACTGCAGACAAACCACTGGTTTACGGACAAAGTATTACCGATGCTTGCATTAATTGGGACGACAGCTTAAAGCTGCTTGAGACTTTAGCGCAAGGCGTTAAAGCTCGCCGCAAATTACGCTAATGAAAGTCACTCAATTAATCTAAATTAAACCGGCAAAAACCGGTTTTGATTTTTTGAACTCGTAACCAGGCCTGGTTATCGAGTTAAAATCATTTTTCCCCTAGGCTGCTTAGGCCAATCGGCTTTTCGATATTCAACATTTATATACGCTTCACCTCGCTTGCCATTAACAGTCAAAGCAACAGTTTGCTCGTTAATATGATGCACATAAATGCCACTTTTATGTTCACCCTCTTCAAACATTAATCCATTTATCTGTGCCGCAGCCAACCCATCCGCCAGATGAATAATGGCACTCACTCGTAAAACGGCACTTGTCTCAAACGATGCAGTATGCAACGCACCATTATCCTCC
>DIJW01000227.1 GCA_002421475.1 Thiomicrospira sp. UBA5634
GGTTAATGGCTTTGTGATCAATGTCGTATTTTTGCGGGTTGTCGAACGCCGGTTGCGCAAGACGAATTTCGGCAACTTTTTCACCTTGTACAAAAAACTGAAACCAGATGTAGTCGGTGATAATGAGGTTATCGAGTGCTTTTTTATAGCGACCAAATTGTTCGATGTAACTTTTGCTATTGAGGTCTTTGCCGACATCTTTGGCTTCGATATAACCAATAGGTATGCCTTTGCGAGTGATGACGAAATCCGGGTTACCGCAATCGGTGATTTGCGAGGGTTCATTGGTTATGTCGTAGCCGGGGAGTAAGCTGGCGAGTAATTGCTCTAAATCTGCACGAAAGGTGTGTTCGCTGGTATGGCCTTGGGCTAATCGAGAATTAATTTTGTCGATATACTGAATAACATCCATACGCTTTCCGTTTCTACTAAAAATTAAAAGCCCTAGTTTACTGGATGTTTAAGTGTTTTTGCGGGGTTTTATGATTTGACATGTTTATCATAAGCACCAGGCCTGGTGCTTATGCTTAATTGGGTTTATTGGCAATCATCACTGCGCGTAATGGTGCGGGATAGCCTTCAACCGTTTTTGTTGGATCATGTGGATCAAGGAAATCTTTTAATGAGTTCCATTGCATCCAGTCAGTTGAGCGTTGCTCATCGGTGGAGGTTTGGTCCAGATCAACACAACGTACATTTTCAAACCCGCAACGCGTTAACCAGTGGCTGAGTTCTTTGACGTTAGGTAAAAACCACACATTCCGCATTTGTGCATAACGATCATCAGGCAATAATATTTGGCCATTACTTTCAGGAATAACCAGTGTTTCTAAAACCAGCTCACCACCAGGCCTGAGTTGGCGTTTGAGTTCGTCAATATGGTCAATTGGAGAGCGGCGATGATATAACACACCCATAGAAAACACGGTATCAAACCCACCGCCGAATTTGGATTCCGGTAAGGCTTCCAGTGGTAAAGGTAAAAAGTAGGTTGGACTTTANNCCATAAATTGACGCACGGCTAAAAATTGCGCCATAAATAATAAGCTGGGATCTATGCCGACCACCAGGCCTGCTCCGGCACCCGTCATGCGCCATAGGTGATAACCGCTGCCGCAACCGACATCTAAAATGGTTCGACCTTGTAACGGCGCAAGATGAGGATAAACCCGATCCCATTTCCAATCCGAACGCCATTCGGTATCAATATAAATGCCTTGTAAGTCATACGGCCCTTTACGCCAAGGCATTAAGGCACGCAAGGCTTGTTCGAGTGTTTGACGTTGTGTTTCGCTGAAATCAGAAGATTTTGCCCAAACAGCGGATTGGGTTAAATCAACCTGTTCGGCTTGTTCAAATTGTTGAATGCTGTGTAATGCGGCTAACCAGCGCACCAAATTACCATTACCTTCGGGATGTAATGCTTCTTCTACCAGTGGCGGAATTTGTTCAATCCAAGGTTCGAGACGAGTGCCTTGTAGTTTTGGCCACAAGGTTTCAAGATGCTGTTTCACGTGGAACACTCTATTTAATGGCTAAAAAAGAAGCGAAATTATACGCTTGCAACCAAATAGCAGCATGATTAAAACCGACTTTTTCTAATCGGTTTAAATTCTGTTCGGCGGTTTCACTGATTAATACATTCTCTAACGAAGCACGTTTTTGGCTGATTTCAAGTTCAGAATAACCGTTGGCGCGTTTAAATTGCAGATGTAAATGTTCAATGGCTTGCTGCAATGGAGTGTCTGCAAAATGAATTTTTTCCGACAAAATCAAAATCCCACCGGGAATCAATCCATCATAAATTTTTTGTAATAACGCTTGGCGTTTATCCGGCGCAATAAATTGTAAGGTGAAATTTAAAACAACGATTGAAGCATTTTGAATATCAATATTGGCCATGTCATCTAATACAAATTTGACCTGAATATCCGAATGAAACGAAGCGAGGTAACTTTGTGCGCGTTCGATCATGGCGGCCGAATTATCAACTGCAATAATTTCACAGGGAATGTTTTCAAGTTTGCGCCGCATGGTTAACGTCACCGCGCCCAGCGAACAACCGAGATCATACAAACGACTATTAGGTTGGGCAAATTGTGATGTAAGTTCACCAATACCGGCAAGAATGGTTTGATAACCCGGCACAGAACGTTGAATCATATCCGGAAACACGGCGACGACTGATTCTCAAAATTGAAACGCACCTAACGATTCATAGGGTTGGGCAAACAAAGTGTCTTTTTGCTGATTCATCACGCAAACTCATGGTCAAAATAAGGCGTTATTATATGCGTCGTAACCTATTGCGTCTATCAAGCAACTTTGCGGATTGAAGCGCGTTTAAAAATAAATATTTAAGTGTTTAACTCGTTAATACATATTTTTCTAAATAATGCGCTACCCCATTTTCAGCATTAGATAAGGTTTGTTGCGCTTGAGGAAACAGAGATTTAAGCTCTTGGTGAGCATTCGCCATTAACACCGGATGACCAACCAAATTAAGCATATCAACGTCATTTAAACCGTCTCCAAACGCCATAACTTCAGAAGGTTTAATACCTTTGATGTTTAACATTTGCTGCAATGCTTGACCTTTTGAAACCCCTTTATTCATCACTTCTAAATAAATTTCAGTAGTAAAGGTGATGTAAAGCTGGTCACCAAAACGTTGAATTAACTTTTGCTGGAGTGGTTTTAGTTTTTCATAAGGTGCATTGAAATAAAATTTATCAATGTGGTTGTAATCAATCTTGGCAAAGTCTGTGATTCGGTAAGCAAAGCCGGAAGCATGATGAATATTAAGCAAGGGCTCATTCGGTTCTTCAACTAACCACAAATCTTGTTGGTACAAATTTCGATGGACTTCATATCCTTGAGAGATTTGTAAGATTTCACCGATTAAGTCCTGTGGAATATGATTTTCATATAACAACCGACCGTCGCGTGCGTGAACACGTGCACCGTTTGAGGTAATTAAATAAAGAGGAATATCAATCTGTTTAGCTAACAAATACACATCTTGATAATGACGACCGGTTGCCAACATGATTGGTATGTCTTGGGCATAAACCTGTTGTAACACTTGTTTTGATCTGACAGAAATACAATGATTGGCATCTAACAATGTGCCGTCTAAATCAATAACCACAAGTTTAATCATAAAGTTAGCTTCAATTTGAATTGTGCAAACTTTAGCAGAAAAAAACCGTATTTCCCAGTTTTGTCTGGTGTGAGGTGAGGTTAAAAGTTTGAGTAAATTTAGCCTTACCAAGCCTGGTGATTAAGGAGGTTATTTACCGATACAAAATGAGGTAAAAATTCGACCTAATAAATCATCCGAACTAAACCGACCGGTAATTTCAGATAAAGCAGTTTGAGCTTGGCGTAAATCTTCAGCTACTAATTCACCTGCCGCATAATGTTCCAATTGATATTGTGCATTATGAACCGCTTGTAAAGCTTGTTGAATGGCATCTAACTNNGAGCCATAAAAACACCTTCTGCCGTTTGCTGAAAACCCATGGTGTTTTTTAGATGTGTTGTTAATAAATCTAAACCGATATTATGTTTAGCGGACAACCAAATTTCCGTGCGTTGTTCACCTACCACCAGGCCTGGTTGTGCATCTATCAAATCAATTTTATTGCGAATCAGCGTGACCGGTAAAGTCGGCGGTAATTTATCTAAAATAGCTTGATCTTCGGGGTCAATTTCATGGCCGGCTGCAACAACAACCAATACGCGATCAGCTTGTTTAATCGCTTGCCAAGCACGCTCAATTCCAATTTGTTCAACTTGATCTGTTGCTTCACGTAATCCCGCAGTATCCAGAATATGTAAAGGCATACCATCCAGATGAATTTCTTCTTTAACAATATCGCGAGTAGTGCCGGCAATATCAGTCACAATCGCACTTTCACGTCCGGATAAAGCATTCAGTAAACTTGATTTACCGGCATTTGGTCGACCCAATATTACTACTGACATACCCTCACGCAACAACACACCTTGTTGCGCAGATTGTAAAACGGCATTTAACCGTGTTAATAAATGTTGAATTTCACCCGCAACATGGCCATCTGACAAAAAATCGATTTCTTCTTCCGGAAAATCAATCGCGGCTTCAACATAAATTCTTAATTGTATTAAGGACTCAACCAACTCGTTGATTTTAGATGAAAAATCACCTTGTAAAGATTTTAAAGCCGATTTAGCGGCTTGTTCTGAAGAAGCTTCAATCNNGAGCCAATGTATCGATTTCTTTGGAAAATTTACCGCTAAAGGAAGCCATTGCTGCGCGCGCAGCGGCTTCTGAAGAGGCATCGATTAAATCGGCAATTGCTTCAGCTTGAGCTAAATCCAATTTATCATTCAGAAACGCTTGCTTAGAAAACTCACCCGGTTCAGCTAAACGCGCACCCAGTTCAACTACTCGATTAAGTATCCATTGCAAAATTATCGGACCACCATGAGCTTGCAACTCTAAGACATCTTCTCCGGTAAAAGAATTTGGCGCTACAAATAACAACGCAATCCCTTGATCGAGAATTTGTCCGTTAACGCCATAAAAATTACCGTAGTGCGCTTTTCTTGCTGGCGGTAAGTTACCTAACACCTGTTCAGCTATCGCTTTAACCTTAGGGCCAGAAATGCGCACAATACCTACTCCACCTCTACCGGGAGCCGTTGCAATTGCCGCAATGGTATCTTGATGAATAATCGTCATGGGTTTTTAATTGAAATCAAAATCATCTAAAGGGTTAACCGGCGGTTTGCCGTTATAAATTAAATTGGTGCGGTGTTGTAGGTAACTTTCACGATAAAAAATATACGGATCATGCATTTCTTTAAGTTGGTCAACATAATCCAACACGCTGACATAACTGTTAAATGAATCAACCGCAAAAATGACGGTGCGTCCTTCTAAATCAGTTTGAATAACATAAGGATAGGTTGGGTTGTAACTCGCATCGCCAACTGCGCCAACAAGTTCACGAACGGTATAAGCACCTAAAATTGGCATGACAATAAAGGATGATTCTGTCCAAACGCCCCATTTATAGAAGGTTTGTCCAAGATCTTCTTTTTCATAAGGTAATCCTGCCGGTGTGGCTATGTCCAAAATACCGCCGATACCAAATACCGTATTGATAGTGAAACGCATAAAATCGCCTAACCCGCGTTCAACATTGCCTTGCAGAAAATTATTCACCATATTTAACGGCATTCTTAAATTGATGACAAAATTTGAAATACCGGTTTGTGCAGGTTGTGGCACATAATTTTTATACGCTTTACCAACCGGTTCGCCAATTACATCATTGAAAGCCATGTTGAAATTAAACATGGCACGATTGTAAGACTCATACGGATCATGGCTGCTCATTGGCGGTTTTTGAGTAGCACAACCGCTTAACAGTACCAAAAAAACGAATATATAAAAATTTTTAAACATGACTGGATTGGTTAATTGAATTTTTTTATTGTACAAGGAATCGATAGTGCTTGAATTGATTGTTTGAAAATTTCCAATACTTGCTTGCGAGGGAAACTTTTTCGCCAAGCTAACGCTACGGTTCGATATGGAACTGGTGAATCAATCGGTTTTACAGTAAATAACTCATCATCATGTCCGTTTAATGAACTACAGGGCAAAATCGTAATACCTGCACCTGAAGCGACCATAAAACGGATTGTTTCTAATGAACTACCTTCTAAAGTACGTTGCATTTGACCATTAAGGAAGTTTACTTGATCAAAATTTGGAAACGATCCAATGACTTGATCTCTAAAACAATGACCTGCTCCAAGTAATAAAAAAGTTTCTTTTTCAATATCAGCTAAAGAAAGGGATTGCTTGTTGACCAAATGGTGATCATTAGGGATTGCAACAACAAAAGGTTCGTCATATAAAGCTAAGGTTTCGATATTTGGATCGTTAAACGGTAAGGAAAGGATCACTAGATCCAATTCACCTTGTTGCAATTTATTAACGAGATTTGCAGTGTAGTTTTCTTGCAAAATAAATGGAATTTTTGGTGCACGATGGTGAAACTCCGGTATCAGTTTTGGAAGTAGATAGGGCGCAATAGTGTATATGGCACCTACACGTAATTCACCACTATGATCTCCTTGCTCCTCTTTTGCTAACTGTTTTATCAGTTGGCTTTTCTGCAAAATGTCTTCTGCAAGTTTAACGATTTGTTCGCCAATCGGTGTAATGATAATTTCAGATTTATGTCGTTCAAATAATGTTACACCTAACTCGTCTTCAAATTTCTTAATCGCAATACTTAAAGTGGGTTGACTGACAAAACAGGTTTCGGATGCTTTACGAAAATGACGTTCTTTCGCTACGGCAACGATATATTTGAGTTCACTGAGCGTCATAAAGTTATCCCTATTAAGTATTTATATATTCTTTTTTTTCTTTTTTCTGTTTCTCTTGGTGGGAGACTAAAAAAGTATAAGTTAAAATTTTATATTAAAAACAGTAAGTTAAGTTGTTATTAAGCAGGCTGATAACTACAGCGTTTAATTTTGTATGGTGTGTGAACCAATTGTGGATAACTTTTAAGATTTGCTATTTAAGCAAAGTTATCCCTCATTATGCACACGATATTATAAAAGTTGTTGGCTTGCGGCTCAGCGTAAACTATAAGACAATCGTTCGAGTTTTAGCAGTCCGTTAAAATTTGTATTACGAGGTTAGGATGTTTTTAACGTTAGCGCAACAGCGTCGCACAATTTACCAATTCACTTCACAACCTGTTGAAGCAGAAAAATTAACCTATTGTTTACAGGCCGCTATTTGGGCACCTAATCATGGTCTTACCCAACCTTGGCATTTTTATGTGGTTGGCGATAAGACAAAACAAAAATTAACAGAAGTTTATGCGACAACTCGAGCTGCTAAACGTGCAAAAGAAAATACAACAGAATACGATGATATCTATGCCAAAGCCTGCGATCGTTTTTTAGCCAATCCACAAGTTGTGGTAGTCGGCCAGCAACGTTGCAATGATCCAATTCAAACGAAAGAGGATTATGCAGCCTGTGCCTGTGCAATTCAAAACTTTCAATTAGCCGCTTGGGAACAAGGGATAGGTGTGCAATGGAGCAGTGGGCCAATTATTAATGAGCAACAAACCTATCAAATACTTGGGTTAGATTCTCAGCAGATTGAATTAATTGGCATTTTATATATCGGTTATGCCGAATGTGTGCCTGATTCAACCCGTAAACCCTTGAGTGAAGTGGTGAGTTATATTGATTAATTATGTACCAAGCCTGGTGGTTAATTAAGATTGCATTTCAGATATAACCGAACCTAACAACTCAGTTAAACGATCATTTTGTGAATAATCCACAGGGCAGTCAATCACTGAAACGGTATTGTCTTGTAAAGCTTGCTGTAAGGTAGGCAATAATTGGTCTGCTGCATTAATGCGATAACCTTTCGCGCCAAAAGATTGGGCATACTGTACAAAATCCGGGTTTTTAAAGTCGATATAAGCCGAACGCCCATATTTACGTTTTTGTTTCCATTCAATTAAACCGTACTGACTGTCGTTCCAAATCAAAATAACAATTGGTGTATTACAACGTAATGCGGTTTCAATTTCCTGTGAATTCATCATGAAACCAGCATCGCCGGTGACTGCGACTACCGCGCGTTTTGGGTAGGCCAGCTTGGCAGCAATCGCACCGGGAACTGCAATTCCCATCCCCGCAAAACCATTTGAAATAATGCAAGTGTTAGGTTTTTCAGCTCGGAACATCCGTGCCATCCACATTTTATGTGCACCTACATCACAAATCGCAATATCATTTGAATGCATGGCAGTACGCAAATCCCAAATGATTTTTTGCGGTAACATTGGCCAATCAAGTCGATTGGAACAGCGGTTCATTTCTTCAATTGCCGCGTCACGTAAAGGGTGATCCAAAGGTTTAGCTTCAACTACATTTAACAGTGAACGTAAACTTTGTAAATTACGCGCAATATCACCCAATAGTTCAATTTGGGGCATATAACTTGAATCTACTTCTGCCGCAAGGGTATCAATATGAATAATGGCGTGACGGCGATTTGGGTTCCATAAATGAGGATGGTACTCCACCATATCAAAACCAATACAAATCACTAAATCTGCTTTAGAAAAACCGCCATTTTCATAATCGCCTTTTTGTAGACCGGCAGTTCCCATTGCGATGGGATTCTTAAAAAAAGGAATGACACCTTTAGCCATAAAAGTATTGACGGTTGGAATGTTAAGTTGTTTGGCAAATGCATAAACCTCACCGCCTGCTTGCGCACGAACAGCGCCATTACCCACCAATATAAGTGGATTTTTAGCTTGTTGAATTAGAACGGCAGCTTGTTGGATTAATTGTTCAGAGGCGATTGAAAGCCTTGAACTCACCACATTTAATGGATGTTCATCGGTATCCATTTCGGCAATATTTTCAGGAAAATCAATAAATGTTGCGCCGGGTTTTTCACTCTGAGCAAGTTTAAATGCTTTACGTACAACTTCAGGAATTGTGCCGGGTTCAAGAATTTGAGCGGAATATTTAGTGATGGGTTTAAACATACTCACCAAGTCTACGACTTGATGAGATTCTTTATGCATTCGACTGGTAGCAGCTTGACCGGCAATTGCTACCAGTGGCGCATTATCCATATTCGCATCAGCAACGCCGGTAACCAGGTTTGTTGCGCCCGGACCAAGGGTTGATAAACAAACACCGGCTTTACCGGTTAAACGGCCATATACATCGGCCATAAAAGCAGCGCCCTGTTCATGGCGAGTGGTTATAAATTTAATCGGCGAATCAAGTAAAGCATCCATGACATCGAGATTTTCTTCTCCCGGAATACCAAAAATGTACTCAACTCCTTCATTTTCTAAACACTCAACAAACAGTTTCGATGCTTTCATGCCATCTGTTCCGGATACTATATTAAACCTGCATGTTTCTTTATCGGTATAGACTAAAAATTCGCTAGGATGATTATTTATCTAAAAGTTGATTAACAGTTAACCAAAGTGGATCATGACCACCGGTCATTGGTAAATCAGTAAGATACTTACCGTTGACGATTAAACTAGGCACACCTTCAATACCATAGGCTTGAGTTAAACGTTGTGCACGACGTAATTGTTGGTCAATTTTGAAAGAATTAAACGTATTAATAAAAAGCTTCGAAGTGACTCCAAATTGCGTGTGAAATTGTGCGATCGCTTCAATGTTAAATAAAGGCTGTTTATCACGGTGTAATGCATGGAAAAAAGCTAAATGTGACTTTTCAATAATGCCTAATTCTTGAGCCGTTAAAAATACTTTAGCCATAAACACCCAATTTGGGTTATTTAAAACAGCAGGCAAACGTTCAAAATGAACATCTTTCGGCTTGGTTTTTAACCACTCGTGCAGACTCGGTTCTAACTGATAACAATGCGAACAGCCATAATAAAACACCTCAACAACCTGCTTTTTATGCGGTGTAATTGGTTGAGGTTCCAGAACATTTTTATAGTGTTTACCTAACTCAATACTAGCGAGCGCTTTATTGGTTAAACCCAATGACAATGCGAGAACGGATAATTTAAAAAACTGACGTCTTTGCATCACAATACTCCTGTATTAAAGTTCACCGTATGAATGCAGACCTGACAAGAACATATTGACACCTAGGAAAGCAAAGGATGTCACAAATAAACCAATAAATGCCCACCATGCCATTGGCGCACCGCGCCAACCTTTCGTCATACGAACATGTAACCAAGCAGCATAGTTAAGCCACACAATAAGCGCCCAAGTTTCTTTTGGATCCCATGACCAGTAGCCACCCCACGCTTCCGCTGCCCACATGGCACCTAAAACTGTTGCGATGGTAAAGAAGGCGAAACCTATTGCAATTGCACGATACATAATATCGTCCATCAAGTTAACGCTAGGTAATGCGTTTAACAAGCGACTTTGCGGACGACGTTTTTCAAGACTTAAACGAATTAAAGTAGCAACACCAACCATTGCAGCGATAGAAAAACCGCCGTAACCAACAAAGTTAGCCGGAACGTGAATTTTCATCCACCAGCTCTGTAGTGCCGGGATTAATGGTTGAATTTCATGCGCTTGACGATCAAAGATATACCACATTACAAACAACACTGACGCGGTCATAACTAACATCACAAAACCACCCATGGCGCGGGTTTTGAATTTTTGTTCGTAATACAGATACATCAAAATAGTCATCACGATAAACAAAATAAAGACTTCATATAACGAACTGACCGGAATGTGGCCATAATCGACATTCACCAAATAGGATTCGTACCAGCGAACCATCATGCCGATAAAACCAAACATTGCTGCTGTCCAAGCAAGGAAAGTGGAGGTTTTATATACAAACTCGGATTGTTTGAATAACCCGAAAAAATAAGTGAAGGTTGCGAAAATAACTAATACACCCATCCACATAATTGCGGCTTGACTGGAGACTAGATATTTGAGGAAAAAGGCATTTTCATTGGCCGCATAAAGGTTGCCATTCAGTTGATAAATCCAAATTGCAAGTAAACTGAATGTAGCAACAAAGTAAGCCAAGGTTTGAAAACTTTTCCAAAACCAACCTAACCAAATGGTGCCTAAGGCAACGCCAAATAGAATAGCTATTTCATAACCATCCATATTGTCAGCGTAAACCTGCCAGCCGATAAAGGCACCCAACAGAACAATCAGTGCCCACAATCCGTTTTTTGATTTTTGCCAAATAGCTTGTGTATTAGTGTTTTCCATAGCCCAACCTACGCTTTTAATTTTGCAACAAATTGATTAAATTCAGCTTCTGTCTCCGGCAGCTTCTTATTATCCTTCGCGGCTACCGTAATATCAGTCCCTGTTCCCGTTGTGTTTAAATGAATCCACACACGGCGTTGACGCACGTAAAACATGAAGAAGACCCCCATTATAAGCAACGCGCTACCAAAATAAACCACATCTTTACCAGGCGATTTAGTGATTTGCAAGCCGGTTGATTGAATTTGTTTAAAGGTTTCTAATTCAAAAAACATCGGCGGGCCATAACGATGCAAACTGGCAATTGAGGTTAAGGCATCTTCAAACCAAATTTGGTTTTCTGCACTAATATTGCCTTCGTTATCCAGAATGGCATTTTCTTGTTCCAAAATATGCAGGTATAACGTTTGCATAGCATTGGCTAATTGAGAGAAATAAAATTCTGCTACAGTCGCCTGTTCTTGCTCAGGAACATTCGTTTGAATAAATTGAGAGATGCCATCAAATCCGGCTTGGCGGAACAGGGTAATTAATTGTTTAAACAAAACGATATGGGTTTCGTATGCTTTTTCTTCCATGCCGTCAGGACGAGGGTAAGCATTACGAATGATACGTTCAGCTAACGGTGCGTTATTAACCAAGGCTAAAAACTCAAAGAAACGGGTTTTTGAACGATTTGCATCCGCTGGAATAAATAAATAACGGAAAGGCTCAGCCATACTGTTACGCACACCACTCATAAAAAACCAACGTCCTTCTTGTTGGTTGGCAATCATGTAGTTTTCATATTCCCAGGCCTGACCTTGTTCGTTACGCACTTTAAACAGAATACTTGGTCCGTTATTATGCATTTTGTGTCCGGTCTTTTCGCGCTCTTCATCACTGTTCGGCACAATATTGTGCAGTTTGAAATCACTAAACTCAACGCGGAATTTACCGGCCGGTGTATTTAAACTTTCTGTACGATTAACCGCTGACTCAATCACCGAACTGTTGGCAATCGGTGCCATTAACGGGTGAACTTTTAAGTTCAATAAAGAGCCACCATCTCCAAAAGAGGACTGATAAATCGCGTAATTTTTGTAATACAGCGGATGATTTACTTCGATAGTTTTTGCGATAGGTTCAGCTAATTCATCAGCAAATAATAAGATATCGCTTTCATAGGATTTAGGCATGCCATTGTCATAGTAATGTAAACGGAATTCTTTAACTTCAATACGGAAAGGCAACTGCTGAACTAAATAACCTTCGTCATAAGGTAAAAACAATACATCCGCATTCTGGCCTTCAGTAATGTTCACTGTGCCGCGGTAAGAGAAATTATCTGATGATAGCCAAGCACGTTTATCCACTTGATTTAATGGAACTGAGCGAGTTTCAGGCACTAAATCACCACGCCATTCATTCAGTTTCAGGTACAAATTGCTATCCATCAACGCGCCGATACAGATAACAATGATTGAAATATGAGTGAAGAAATAACCTAATCTATTCCAATGACCTTTAAGACCGGCAATCGTAACACTACCATCTTCACGCTGGTGAACTCGCGTGCGGAAACCCTTATGTTTGAGGGTAGTTAATGCACGTTGTTGACTGGTGTGTAGATTGTCAGTTGAACTGAAACTGGCGTGATTTGGCTGGTGTTTTAATGCATTTAACGACAAGGTTTCGCTAAATTGTCTCATGTCTTTAATAAAAATAGGCGTGTGTCGAGTGACGCATACGCCAGTAGAAATTAGCAAGAATAACAATACCAACATAAACCAGCCGGCACTATAAACATCATATAGACCTAAACTGTTATATACCTGATGCCAGAAAGGGCCGAACTTTAAAATATAATTTTGAAAAGCTTGGTTTTGCTGGAGAACCGTACCGACCACAGAGGCGATCGACAGCATAACTAATAGAGTGATGGCTAAATTCATTGAGCCTAAAAACTCAAGCCACACAGGACTTTTACGAGCGGTTTGGGTGGTGCGAGTAGTTTTTGACATAGGCGTAAACTTTAAAATCTTATGATTGATTAACAGAGTTGGACGGTAGAGTATATACTTCTCATCTTCAATGTTAAAGGTAAAAACGTGCAATGACACAACACCCTCTTTATCAAAAAGCGGTTTATCTTAAAAGCGCACCGGATATCAGCCATTGCCCAGAAGATACTGGATTTGAGGTTGCATTTGCAGGTCGTTCGAACGCCGGTAAATCGAGTGCTTTGAATGTGATCACGTCGCAAAAAAGTTTGGCGCGAGTGAGTAAAACGCCCGGCCGCACCCAAATGATTAACCTGTTTAGCTTGGATGAAGAACGCCGTTTGGTGGATTTGCCGGGTTATGGTTTTGCAAAAGTAAATGTACACGTGAAGCGTTTGTGGGAAGCCGGTTTGGCAGAATATGTCGAAAAACGTCAGGCCTTAAAAGGCCTGATGATGATGATGGACAGTCGTCACCCGATGCAACCGTTGGATGAAATGATGTTGCAATGGACGGCAGAAATTAAAGTACCAGTGCATATTCTGCTGACTAAATCGGATAAATTGAGCCGAAATCAAGCAAGCAAAACATTATTTAGCTTACAAAGCCAATTAAAGAAAGATTATCCGCATGCCAGTGCGCAGTTGTTTTCTTCGTTAAATCGACAAGGTTTAGACCAGGCCTGGTGCAAGCTGGATGAGTGGATGGAATATTCGTTAGAACCTGTCAAACAAGATTCGCTATAAACTCAAGCAGCTAGGCTGCTTGTATCACCACATACTAAATAAGGATGAAACGATGTCACAGTCTGTTGAAGTCAATATTGAAGCTGTTAAAACCTACCTACTTTCGTTACAAGATGATATTTGCCAACAATTAACCGCTGAGGATGGCAAAGAATTTATTGTCGATGCTTGGGAACGTGCAGGCTCTGAAGGTGCAATGGGATTAACCGGCGGCGGGCGTTCGCGAGTGTTAGAAGATGGCAATATTATCGAAAAGGGTGGGGTTAACTTTTCTCATGTGCGCGGCAAAACTTTGCCCGCCTCCGCTACCGCGCATCGTCCGGAATTAGCCGGACGTTCATTTCAAGCGTTGGGCGTATCTTTGGTGATTCACCCGCGTAATCCTTATGTACCGACATCACACGCGAATGTACGCTTATTTATAGCTGAAAAAGAAGGCGAAGCGCCGGTTTGGTGGTTTGGCGGCGGTTTTGATTTGACGCCATATTATCCGTTTGATGAAGATGTTAAACACTGGCATCAAATTTCAAAGCAAGCTTGCGATCCATTTGGTGAAGAGGTCTATCCAAAATATAAACAATGGTGTGATGAATACTTTTATTTAAAACACCGTAATGAAACTCGTGGTGTCGGCGGCTTGTTTTATGATGATTTAAATCAATGGGATTTTGATACCTGTTTTGCGTTTATGCGTTCGGTAGGGGATCACTTTATACAAGCCTATCGACCGATTGTCGCCAAGCGTAAAAATACAGCTTATAGCGAACGTGAACGTGATTTTCAATTGTATCGCCGAGGTCGTTACGCTGAATTCAATTTGGTCTTTGACCGTGGTACGCTGTTTGGCCTGCAAACCGGTGGTCGCACAGAGTCAATTTTAATGTCGATGCCACCTTTAGCCAGTTGGAAATACAATTACCAGCCAGAAGCGGGAACAGCGGAAGCCAAACTTTATGATTATTTAACCCCGCGTGATTGGTTAAAAACGCTTTAACTCTTAATACAACCAGGCCTGGTGATGACGGAATTAGCTAGTGATAAAGTTCGAGTAGATAAGTGGTTGTGGGCGGCGCGGTTTTTTAAAACTCGTGGCGTAGCGTTGGTGGCAGTTAAAGGCGGCAAAGTTGAGGTTAATGGTCAAAAACCTAAACCGAGTCGAAATTTAGCGGCGGGGGATTTGTTACGCATCACTCAACCGCATCGCAAAGTAGAGATTAAAGTTTTGCAATTAACCGAACATCGGGGCAATGCCGAGCAAGCGCAACAGTTGTTTGAATTAATCAGTGAAACTTTATTACAAACTAAGCCGACAGCCGATATGGCATTGGTGGGGTATCGAGAGAAAGGTGCCGGACGACCAACTAAAAAAGATCGACGCCAAATTGCGTCATTAAGTTGGCTAGATTAATTAACTAGATTTTGCTGAATAATGGCTTCGAGTTCTTCAAATTTTATCGGTTTGTGAATATAACCACAGGCACCAACTTCTTCAGCTTGGTGATTCATATCAATATCACCATGCCCACTCATGACTAAACAAGGCAGATTTTTTAGGACGGCCTTAATTTTTTTGATCAGCGTTAAACCATCCATTAAAGGCATACGAACATCGGTAATAACAAAGTCGACCGGATTTTGTTCAATGGTTTTTAATGCCTCAATACCGGATACGGCACTAATCACTTTAAATCCAGTTGTTTCAAGACGCCATTTCAGCATCTTTAACATTGCCGGTTCGTCATCTACTAATAAAATCGTGCTCATGAGGGTATCTCTGATAACTTGTGTGGAATATGCATAATAAATGCACTTCCCTTGCCGATTTCAGATTGTATCATGAGACTAATGTTAAATTCCTGCAGAATATTATGTACGATAGAAAGACCTAATCCTGTACCTTCTCCTGCATCTTTTGTCGTAAAAAATGGATCTAAACAATGTTGTTTAGTCATTTCATCCATTCCAATACCATTGTCTTCAATTACTAAATTAACCTGCTGATGATCGCAAGTTAAGGTGACGGTAATGGATTTTTGTCGATTATCTTTAAGTGCTTCTAATGCATGGCGAGCATTGGTAATTAAGTTGACGATCACCTGTTCAAATTTTTGCGTTTCAATCAGTATTTCCGGACAAGTGATATCAATATGGGTTTTTAATTCGATACAGTTAATTCTTAACTGCTCTTTAAAGAAAGATAAAGCTGAATTAACAGGGTGATGTGGTTCTACCCAGCGTTTTGGCGAGGGTTGTAAACGTGCGAATGACCGCATATTGTTAATAATCTGAGTTGCACGATCAACTTGCTCAATGACATCCTGTGCAATTTCAACCTCAAATGCATCCGGGTTTTGAGCGATTAACGAGTGTTTTATCCCTTCTGCCCCCAATCTGATAACGGCAAGGGGTTGGTTGATTTCATGGGCAATACCGGTGGCCATTTCACCGAGAGACTTTAATCGACTGGCATGTGCCATTTGTGCTTGATAAGCCAGTTTAGCTTCTGCAGTTTTGAGTGCCTGAATATCTTTAATTACCAACAGAAAACGCGGGTAATCAACCTCCGTATTATCGAGTTTAAATTCAGTTGCAGAAAGTAAGCCAAAATGGTCATGCTGATCAGCTAAATGGAAACGGACTTCAAGGTTGTTTTCACCTAGGGTTCGAAGGCGATTCAGTAGTCGTTGGTTTTTTTCAACCGTCTGTAAATATTCTTGAATGAAATGGGATTGTAATTCTGCTAACGTGGCTTTGAATAGGCGTTGTGCCGACAGGTTGGCATCAAGAATCCTGCCTTGATGATCAATTAAAAACAACATATCTTGCATGGTATTTAGGATTTGCTGTTTATATAAATGAGAGTGCCCTAATTGTTCTTGTGACAATAACGTTTGCTGCCAGAGTTTACGAGTTGCTAACCAAATAACCAGTAACAACATGGCTAATATTGTCAAAACGAAAAAGAATTTTTGTGAAATTTCTTTCACTAATAACTGATAATTTTCAGGGTTTACATAAAAAGTTAATGTTCCCAGTAGTAATAATGTTTTTTGATCGTACAGCGGGGTGACGACCTTAAAGCACTCATTACAGTTTATTTCGCCTCGTACCAACGCTCGGTTATGATCTGGGAAAAACTCAGGATTAAATTCAATTTTTATACCATTAATAAACGGCCGATTATAGGTAGCATCGTTATACAGTAAAATTTTTCCAATTTCTTTTTGAAGTAAAAATGCATCATGCAATACCACTTGGCTGGTTAATCCATGACTTAACGATTGCGTTAGCATGTGTGCTTGTGATTGTGCTTCTTGTTGTAAACGAGGTTGTAATACATTATAGAAATAGGCAAATACCAGTAAAATTACCCCAAAAGATAATGCGATAAAAATTAAACCTAATCGTCCCTGCGTTGATTGAAAAGGGGTGTTTTGTCTATTCATAAACGTATGAAACTCTTACAAAAAATGGTTTAAATGAAATGTGTTTGTTTTGCAACGACGTTTTATTTAAAACCGGTCTAACCTGTTCTTTAACGATTAAACCCGTATCCGTACCTAATTGAACGCTTTGCAGAAATGGGGAAAAGCTAAGTATGCCGTATTGTTGGCTATGGGATATAACTTGTTTATTTACTAACTCGGGTGCACATAAAAAAACCAATCCAATGTCTTTACGTTGTAAAAATGTTTCGACATTCATGACTTCAGTTGGGTGAGTTAGAAATTTGTTTAATTGTTGCGCAACGATATTTGCTTGATGATCATTTTCGTCATAAACAATTGCAATCGTTTTATGAGGGTTTTTCATACTGTGTATCGAGTTAACCAGGCTTGGAAAAAGTTCAACACCCACCCATAAATAAGCCTCATCGCGCGGATTAAGTGCGTTGCTTAAGCTACTGAAAAAACTAATCAGTAAGAATATATAGGTTTGAATTAAACGTTTAATGGCAGTTCTCTAAGCCGAAATGAACTGAAAAATTATAGCAAAGGAACAGTATGACAGGGGGAATAACACGAAGATAGTGAGTGCCTAACAATCGGTTGATGTTAGGCACCGGTGAACAGAATTAAGCCTGAGCCAACGCTTTACGTTTTTTCTCAACTAAATTATGGATAATTGGTGACATTAACAAATCCATCGCCAAAATCATGTGTTCTGAATTGTAAACCAACGTCTCTGGTGTCTGTAGCCATGCACCAGGAATTTTTGCGGCGATGCTTTTCAGGTCGACATCTTTTAAACGTACATGCGTTACCATTAATGAGTTTTTAGGCTCCGGAACCAATGCCGCTTCATCTGCTAAAGTAGAAAAAGGATCTGACGTATCAACTAAAGGTACGCGGTGGAAGTTGATATGAGTACGGTGGAACTGAGGAACCACATACTCAATATAATCTTCCATACGCTCTAGAATCGTGTCACGTACTTGTTCAACTGTATAAGGACGCTCTGAAGTATCACGGTAGATTTTTTGCATCCATTCAATGTTCACCACCGGGCAAACACCAATACCAAGATCAACGTATTTAGAAACATCGTACATGCCTTCTTTCGGGCCGTGATCCATACGCTTTACCATACCGTGTAAACCTTCATAGAAAAGGATATCGGTACCTGCCGGAAGATCTTCCCATGGTGTGAATTCACCCGGTTTTAGATTCGTACCTAAACGAGCATTTAACTCAGCTGCTTCTTCATCACTGTGAATGTAATAACGACGTTTGCCGGTGCCTGTTTCACGATATTGTGAAAACAGTTCTTCAAGTTTAACAAACTCATTTGCATGCTCAGAAAAGTGAGTTAATACACGACCCCCATTTGCTTTGCTTTCAGCCACTTTTTGACGCATAGTCATACGGTCAAACTTGTGGAAACTATCGCCTTCGATAATGGCAGCATTTAGGTTTTCACGAGCGAAAATTTTTTCTACTGCGCGTTTAACGAAAGAAGTCCCGGCTCCAGAAGAACCCGTGACGGTAACGATAGGATGAACAACAGACATAAACAGCCTCCTTACTAAAAAATGAGTCGTCAAAACTCATTTGACCAGGCCTGGTCACGATTAAATTAAAAACAAAATCGGTCAGTTTTGGCTAGGTTTAACCAAAACTATAAAATTTATAAGTGACAAACCTTATAGATAGGTTTGCTTAAACATCAATGTTTTCCGCTTTCAGTGCGTTAGTTTCGATAAAATCACGACGCGGTTCAACATGATCACCCATCAGTGTGGTAAACACTTGGTCGGCTTCAATGGCATCTTGAATACGAACCTGCAACAAGCGGCGCGTTTCAGGATTCATGGTTGTTTCCCATAATTGTTCTGGGTTCATTTCACCCAAACCTTTATATCGCTGAATGGTTTGTCCACGTTTCGCTTCGTTTAACAACCAATCTAACGCTTCTTTAAATGAGTCAACCGGCTGCTGTTTTTCACCGCGCTGAATATAAGCACTTGGTGTTAATAAACCATGTAAGGTTTCACTTAACTTAGCCATTAATTGATATTCAGGAGAGCTAAAGAACTCTTCACCAAACACTTGTGAACTTAACGTGCCGTGCTCACGTTGCTGTAGGCGTAGTTGGAACTTGGCATCACCTTCTAAAGCCGGTTCAACCTGAAGTTGATAAGTTACTTTCTGCAACTCACCAAGCGCTTTTAAACGAGGTTCAACCGCATTAACCCAGCCGGTTAAGGCATCAAAATCATTGAGCATGGCATCCGTGATGGGTGCCACATCGGTTAATAACTCAAGGTAGGTTTGGTTAAAACGACGAGCTAGACGTTTAATCGTGCGGCCAACTTGTAAAAACTGTTTGGCTAACTGTTCTAAAGCCACTTCCTTAATGCTTGGACCTTGATCGGAAATCCACAAGGCTGCTTCATCCAGTGCGCTGTTAAGCAGATAGTTTTCTAGTTCGGTATCGTCTTTTAGATAGGCTTCTTGTTTGCCTTTTTTCACCTTGTACAAAGGAGGCTGGGCAATGTAGATGTAACCGTTTTCGATCAACTCGGGAGTTTGGCGATAGAAAAAAGTCAGTAATAAAGTACGAATGTGTGAACCGTCGACGTCGGCGTCGGTCATGATAATTATGCGGTGATAACGCAGTTTATCAATATTGTATTCGTCAGGGCCAATACCGCAGCCGAGTGCGGTAATTAATGTGCCGACTTCGGCTGAAGCAATCATTTTATCGAAACGCGCACGTTCAACGTTAAGGATTTTACCTTTAAGCGGTAAAATCGCTTGGGTGCGACGATCACGGCCTTGTTTGGCTGAACCACCGGCAGAGTCACCCTCCACCAGATACAATTCGCTAAGCGCCGGATCTTTTTCTTGGCAATCTGCCAATTTCCCCGGTAAACCGGCGATATCAAGCGCCCCTTTGCGGCGGGTCATTTCGCGGG
>DIJW01000176.1 GCA_002421475.1 Thiomicrospira sp. UBA5634
CAAGCCGCCAATAATCGCTTCGCATTTGGCCGGGTCTTTCTCGTGCACAATACCGTGCAAACCGTTCATACCCATTAACTCGCCACCAAACGCAATCCACGCCCTATTTTTAGCTTTAATTAATGGATCAACCGGATGTAACGACGGCGGCGTGATTTCATCAACATATTCTTGGATGACCGATGATTCAAACAAAACTTCGCTGTCATTTACTTTTAGCACCGGCACTTTGCCTAACGGTGAAATCTGCTTAAACCATTCCGGCGGATTGTTGAGGTCAATATAGGTGATTTTAAAATCCACCCCTTTGTTTAATAACGTAATCACGGCACGTTGTACATAAGGACAGAGTTTAAAACTAATCAGCTCTAACGTTGGAATCGACATACCACCTCCTTGGCTTAATAACAAATACGGGTTTAAATTTTCGAATTAAATCTTGTTGGCATTAACCAGTTGCTTGAACTTTTCGTATAGCGTTTCTTTGCTTTCGATGTGTTGCGGGTCTTTGATAATTACATCCAGCGGACATACGCTGATACAGGTCGGTTGATCATAAAAACCGACACATTCGGTGCACAGATCAGGGTTAATTTCATAAATCTTCTCACCCATATAAATGGCTTTATTGGGGCATTCCGGTTCACACATATCGCAGTTAATGCAGCCGGAAAGAATTTTTAACGCCATTTAATTTCACCACAGAGACACGAAGACACTGAGTTTAGAAAGTTAAACATAATTCACCCCCTAGCCCTTTCCCTGAGGGAATTGATTTGTTTTAGCATAAATTCTTCGTGCCTCTGTGTCTCGGTGGTTTAACCCGCTTTTGCCGCTGAATCGCGTTTGGTATCACCGCCCCAAGCTTCATTACGCATCACCAAACCAAACTTCAGCACCTCGGCACTCAAGCCTTTAAATGGATTAGGGATTTGCACAATCCAACCCGAACCTAACGCGGCTTCAACCGGATTGCCGTATTTGTCAGCCATTTGATTTAGCACTAGGGTCACGTTACCTGCCGGGGTCATAATTTCAATCGAATCGCCGACGCAGAATTTGTTTTTAACATCAATGGTTAAAAATTCATCATTGGATTCAATCACTTCGCCAACAAAACGCTGGCTGTCGGATTTGGAGACACCATAATCGTAATTTTGATATTCCGAATGCACGTGACGACGCAGGAAACCTTCGGTGTAACCGCGACTCGCTAAGCCGTCTAACTGCAACAATAAGGCAGGATCAAACGGTTTACCTTCAGCGGCATCGTCAATCGCTTTGCGATAGACCTGTGCGGTACGTGCGACATAATAATGCGATTTGGTACGACCTTCGATTTTGAGCGAATGCACACCGATTTTAACTAAATCAGGAATCAACTCGACCGCGTTCAAATCTTTCGAGTTCATGATATAGGTGCCGTGTTCATCTTCATACGCCGGCATCAATTCACCAGGCCTGCCCTGTTCTTCCAACAACCAAACACGGTCGGTCGTTTCACCAATGCCCAGCGTGGGTTCAACATTTGCCTGCTCAACACTTTCTAGTTGTTCAAACTGCGGCGCAGCACGTCCGGTAGTGCCGGTTAAATCGGTAATGCGTTCGATACCGACTACTTCACCGGCAGCATTTTCTTGACCTTCGTAAGTGTTGTAATTCCAGCGACACGCGTTGGTGCAGGTACCTTGGTTAGCGTCACGTTTGTTGATATAACCCGATAATAAACAACGGCCGGAGTACGCAATACATAAAGCGACGTGTACAAACACTTCCAACTCCATGCCCGGTACTTGTTCACGGATTTCTTCGATTTCTTGCAACGATAATTCGCGCGATAACACCACACGACTAATGCCCTGCTCATACCAGAATTTTACCGTTGCCCAGTTAACCGCGTTCGACTGCACAGAAAGGTGAATTTCTTGCTCCGGGAACTGCGCGCGAACCATCATAATCAAGCCGGGATCAGACATAATCAACGCGTCCGGTTTCATATTAATGACCGGTTCAATGTCTTTGAGGAAGGTTTTTATTTTGGCGTTATGCGCGGCGATATTGGTGACGACATAAAACTTTTTACCCAACTCATGCGCGCGTGCGATGCCTTTCGCTAAATTTTCATGGTCAAATTCATTGTTGCGCACACGCAAACTGTAGCGCGGCTGACCGGCATACACCGCATCTGCACCGTAAGCAAAGGCATATTCCATATTTTTCATGGTGCCGGCTGGGGAAAGTAATTCTGGCTTAAACATCATCTCAATTTTGTCTCTTAAATGAACCCTAAGGCTATAACCTACCTATTTTATAGGAAATTAGCGATTTTGTCCTGCCATATAGACACTTTATCCGCAAGACTCAGGCGAGCATTCGCCGGACTGGTTGACGGTAACTCAACCACTTTAAGTGCTGCAAACAACCCACTGTTTGATGACAAAACATGGCGTTTAAACAACGCCGCAGCAGTTTGGCCGTTTAACGCAATCGCTCGACATTCTTGGTGACGCGCCACCAGGCCTGGTATATCGTTGATTTGAATACTGTGTGTTTTAATTGAGCTGTCCAAACTCCCCGGGCGTTCGCAGCTAGCCAACACATCCCACAATCCAACCTGTCGTTGTTGCAATAATGTATAACGCGCGGCATAGTCTGACGGCCATTCCACCGCCAATAATGAAGCCATAATTGGCCAAAATGCATTTCGCGGATGGGCATAATAAGCCTGCTCGGTTAAGGAGGCGACGCCGGGCATCGAACCCAAAACTAAAACCCGCATGAAAGCGGGTTCGATTGGTGCAAAACTTTGGCAAACTGACATAAGGCTTAGTTTAAAACTGTGACATTCAAAACGCCGCTAAAAAGGCTTTGATCTGTTCTACACTATTCGCCTGAGTTAGTTGAACAATCTCTAAATTATTTAAGCGCATTAACGTCACCGTCCCGTCTGCGCGCGGCCAATCTGCAGTAGGCTTTCCTTCACGATCAAGCGCCATTCTAAATGAGTACTCACGCATTTTTGGTAATGCAAACATACGCGTGATAAGGCTTGGCATAGCTGAAATATCTGCCACATAAATTCCGCCGCGCGCTTCTAGATCAGTAAACTCCAGTTCATTTAACGCTTGCTTAACCCAATCACCACCGGATTTATCATGCGAAAATACTAACCACTGCGTGGATACAGACAGAATCATCGGCTGGGCAAACTGGTCTTCAAATGTGTGGTTTTGTAATGTCTTTTTTTCTGGCGTTTGCGCTTGCGCGCCCATTGCAAATAACATAAAAAACACCATAATCATTCGCTTAAACATATCCACTCCTTCAAATGTGTAACCATGTCAATCTTAATAAACTCAATTTATGTGGGTATAAGTATTGCACAGGATCTTAATTCAGGCCAATTAATTTAATTGCGTTTTTTAATTAATAAAAACTATTAGTAAGTTTTTGGCTTGGAAAATGCCCGCTTGCTAGGTAAACTGGATTCACTTTAACCAGCAAGATAATCCAAGTTATTAATGAAGCATTCGCTCAGCCTTACTCCACTTATCAGTTTATTTGTCGCCGGAGCTGATTGGTCAAGTCAGCCGAATGCCGATCAATTAACACGTCGCTGGCAAACGCTGTTCGCCGACCTAAATCCACAACTGCCACATGGCGTGATTACACGTTTAATAACCGGTTATCGAGCAGGGGCAGAACAACTGTCAGTTGCACTGGCGGCAGAACACCGTTTCGATATTCATTTGTTATTAGCCCATAAGTTTAACGACACACCAGGCCTGGTGGAAGCGGAAAAAAACTTTTCAATTCAACGCATCGTATCACTTGGACGTGCTGATGACGAAATGCTGTTAGAACCCGACCCTTTTGCGATGCGCAATCAACTGGCGTTAAATTTCACCGACTTACTGGTTTGTTATTACGACCAGCACTCACACGTTCGTGAACATTTAGTAACCCTTGATTTAATTCGCCAAGCGGCATTAAGCCGAAAACCGGTGATTTGGCTTAATGCGCAAGGTGAACTGAATTGGCTAAATTTAACAGCTTTGACCGATGCGGCGCTGATGATTATTTCCGCCAGTGATTATTCGGCACAAACCTTATTGGACTGTTTTCAACCGATTAAACAACTACATGACACGCCACTTACACCCTACTTACAGCAATTGCTTAACCCGCGTCGTCAACGTGATGATCCAAACGCACAGTGCCTCGCCAGCCTTAACCAAGATATTCAGCAACCAGACGCATTTGAACTCTGTTGGGTTAATCGTATTTTGCACCGACTCGGGCATGATCGACTTTTAAGTGAGTTTAAACATTGGTGGCAGAATCTGCACCAAGATATTCAACCACGCCAACCCTTAATTGAGGCATTTAATCAACATCACGAATTGGCTAATAAAGCCGGTGGTTTACATCGCAGTAACGTGTGGTTATTGTATGGATTTTCGGCGTTGGCGGTTTTAGTCGCTGTAACATCAGAAGTATGGCAAATTCATTGGCTGGCTTTTGTTGAACTCGCGTTGATTACCAGCATTATTTATCGCGTTTGGTGGGCTCGCAAAGCCAAGTTGCATGAAAAATGGATACGCCATCGTTTTTTGGCCGAACAACTACGTTATTGCATTATGGGTTATCCGATTTTAGCGATTCCCAAACCGTTTCGATTACCTGTGTGGCAACTCAAAGATAATGGCAAATTACACTTAATCAGCGCCGAATTATGGTTGTTGCAACGTCATTTGATCACCACCGGCTTACCCTGTGAAAATCATCAGGTTTACACCCCGCCCTATCACAATTTAGATTTAGCCAAACATATCCTTGGCGGTGTCGAAAGTCAGATGCATTATCACCAAACCCATCACCACCAAAAACACAACGGCCATCATCGTTTGCACTGGATTGCAGAATTGTCGTTTCTCGCCACGTTTATTGCGGTGGTGGTGCATATCAATTTACATGCAGACTGGTTATTACTGTTTACGGCCGCATTACCGGCATTTGCCGCCGCTATTCACGGCATTTTAACTAAACTCGAAATGGAGCGGGTATCCGGTCAGTCAGCACATATTTATCTACAACTGAAACAGTTGGATCAGGCATTAACGCAATTTATAGCGCAAGCTAAACCGGGCGATGATAATTGGCATCAATGGGTCAGTTTGTTTTACCTGGCCGATTTAAGCCAGCAAACCATGTCAGACAATATCACCCAATGGCAACAACTGATTCAACATCAGCAAACCGAAATTCCGGCTTAGCGCTTTATTTGGCGATAATGTTTTTGAATTTGGCCTAAACACTAGATATAAAAAAACGCCTGACGGCGTTTTTTTCAAAGTTCACATCTCAGCGCGTTTAATAACCGATGCTTGAATGATGTGATTGCGGAATAGCTTCCGAGCCCGGCAATAGATACCACATGAGATAATCGACCACCATTGGCACTAACACCGTATGTTGGTTATTGGTTTCTTGCAATAGTTTACGTACCGCCAATTTCAACTCAGGACGATTTGACGTATCCATAATAATGTCAATTTTTGGTCCAAACTCACGAATCGCCTCTTCATAATTCGGGTAATTAGGAATACCACGCTTATCTGAATCGGTTAATAACGGATTACTCATATTCGGCTCACTCACCGCAATAATTTTCACTCGTGACTCATCTAACTGGGTGAACTGCTGATAAAACTTACCACCGATGCGCCCAAGACCAATCATTAAAACCGTTATTTGTCTCATTCCTACTTCTCCTTTAGATGATGTAGCGCTAAACCGCGCAACTTCGACGCCTTATATTCTGTTGATATTTCGGCATAAACCTAACGAGTATAGGGGAATTACTTAAGGCATGTCCAGTTCAAAAACCGCTTTAGCCATTAAACTTTTTTAGGGCAAGTCGATAAATTTTATCCGACAAACCTTAATTATCATCATCCTCAAACTTAACCGGCTCAGCCCAAAGGTCGTATTCATCAGCGGCATAAATTTCAACCTCCAACATATCCCCTGGCTGTAACTCTTGTCCGTCAGGGATAAATACCATCCCGTCAATTTCCGGCGCATCCGCTGCAGAACGCGCTATCGCGCCCTCTTCGTCTACTTCATCCACCAAAACAGTCATGCGTTTGCCAATTTTAGCCTGCATTTTTTTCGCACTGATCGCTTGCTGGGTTTGCATAAAACGATCATAACGATCTTGTTTAATTTCATCCGGAATTTGCTCAGCGATTTCATTCGCCGCCGCACCTTCAACCGGCGAATATTGGAAACAACCAACGCGATCAAGTTGCGCTTCTTCTAAGAAATCCAATAAGCGCTGAAACTCTTCTTCGGTTTCGCCGGGGAAACCGACAATAAAGGTCGAACGCAGAGTCAAATCAGGCACTTGCGCACGCCATTGCTGAATGCGCTCTAACTGTTTGTCGATATTACCCGGACGGCGCATGGCTTTTAACACACGCGCATCCGCATGCTGCAACGGCATATCCAGATATGGCAGCACTTTACCTTCTGCCATTAATGGAATCACCTCTTCCACATTCGGATAAGGATACACATAATGCAATCTTACCCAAACGCCCATATCGCCCAACGCCTTCACCAGGCCTGTCATTGAGGTTTTCACCGGCTGACCGTTCCAAAATTCCAGTTTATGTTTCACATCCACGCCATAAGCGGCGGTGTCCTGAGAAATCACCAATAATTCCTGAACGCCCGCTTCTACCAACCGCTTGGCTTCATCCAACACGTCCGATACAGGGCGGCTGACTAAATCACCGCGCATTGACGGAATAATGCAGAACGAACAACGATGATTACAGCCTTCAGAAATTTTCAAATAGGCATAATGACGCGGTGTCAGTTTAATGCCTTGCGGCGGCACTAAATCGACATACGGATTATGTTCAGGCGGCGCGACCACTTCGTGCACCGCATTTAATACCGTTTCATACGCCTGCGGGCCGGACACTGACAAAACTTGCGGGTAATGTTTCAGAATTTCCTCATCACGCGCACCTAAACAGCCGGTCACAATCACCTTACCGTTTTCACGCAACGCTTCACCAATCGCATCCAATGACTCTTGTACCGCCGAGTCGATAAAACCGCAGGTATTCACAATCACCGTATCCGCATCTTCATACGAACTCGATAACTGATAACCCTCGGTGCGCAATTGCGTCAGAATACGCTCCGAATCCACTGTCGCTTTCGGACAACCTAAACTGACAACGCCTACGGTTGGTTGATGTTTGCTCATAAAAATTCTCACCCTGAAAACAACCAGGCCTGGTGGAAAGCACCAGGCCTGGATAATATTAAATATAGGCGAGCATTCTACTCTACGCCTTTGATAAATTTCAAAAGTTTTAGCGATTAAAGCTTAGCCAATTGGTCGGTAACCTTGGCAACGCACTTACCAACGAAACAACCAGCGCGGCAAAATAAGGCACCATTTGCACACAAATAACCAGCGCCCAAAGTAAGGTTTCAGTCGAGTCAAATCCGACTCGCCAACCAATGAAAATCAATAACAGCAATAAAATCGAAACCAGCATGGCTTCTTGACCTGCATCGCGCATCGCCTGAATAATCGCGGCGGCATTTGCATGTTTAGGCGTGCGCAAAAATGGCATTTTTCGCCCGATAAACAAGCCATACAATACCGCTTTCGCAATGGTGTGCGATAAAGCTAAACCCGACACCGCGGCGGCTATCGCAGTGGCAAAACTGGCATGAACTCGACTGCGATATAACACCAGCATTTTAAGCAGCTTAAAACCAAAAAACAGAATTGGCACCAGTGAAATAATAATGTGGGGTGCATTAAACCGAATCGGATCAACAATCATCAAAACCGACCACACAATCGCCAATAAGGTAAAAATAAAATTAAACCCGTCCGCGATCCACGGCAACCAACCGGCAATAAAGTGATAACGTTGGCCGATATTTAACTGGGTTTTATTTGCAAACAGCGCCCCGGCATGTTCACGCAAAATTTGCATCGCACCATACGCCCAACGATAACGTTGTTTTTTATAATCGTTAAAGGTATCCGGCATCACGCCTTTTCCATAGCTGGTTTCCGCATAAGCGGCTTGATAACCCTGCTCAAAAATTTTCAATCCGAGCTCAGCATCTTCGGTGATCGTCGATTCACCCCAACCGCCTACTTGTTCTAATACTTGGCGACGAACAATCGTCATCGTGCCGTGTTGAATAATGGCATTGCGCTCATTGCGTGTCACCATACCGATATGGAAAAACCCTTTATATTCCGCATAACACATGGCTTTAAACGCATTTTCAGCATAATCACGGTAGTCTTGCGGCGCTTGGACAATCGCCACTTTCGGATCAGCCAAATGCACTGCAAGCTGTTTTAACCAATCCGCATTCACTTGGTAATCGCTGTCAATCACCGCAATTGCTTCGGCTTGAGCACTGGTTTGTTTTAAGGCGAAATTTAATGCTCCGGCTTTATAACCCGCCAAAGGCGCAACATGAAAAAACCGAAACTTATCACCTAACAACTGACAGTGCTGCTCAACCGGTTTCCAAGTTGCTTCATCCGGCGTGTTGTTATCAATCACTAATACTTCAAAATGCGGATAATCGAGTTTTGCCAATGCATCCAACGTTTCGATCATCATGTCGGCCGGCTCGTTATACGCCGGCACATGAATTGACACAAACGGCAAATAATCCGCTTGCGATGAAATCTCCGGTAAAGCACGCCGATGTTTTCTGAGCCAAAGCGCTTCCGCCCACTCATGCGCCTCAACCAAAATAACCAGCCAAACCCCCATCACACCTAACATTAGCAACAAGCCGACCGCACGACTAATCCAATCGTGATAAAGCAAAGTATGTTCGTACACCACCCAAATAATGACCGATGACGCAATAAACGCCACCGCTGTCAAAAAGGTTCGCCCGCGTTTTTTTAATGTCTCACTGTCGATTAACAGAAAAATAATCAAAAAAACCGCCAATAAAATGGAGGCGGTCGCCAAAATTCGCCATTCTTTAATCGGAATAATCGGTTTATAAAACTCAAATTTAGGTTGTCGATCTACGTCTAAGACGCCCCAGTGTGAACCAACGGTTCCTTCTAAGTCGGCTTTCCACGGCTGGTCAAACGCTTCCATGACATAATAAATATGCCCCTCTTTTGTGGCCTGATCCAGAAACCGGCGAAGAAATTTCGCTTCGTTGGTGG
>DIJW01000235.1 GCA_002421475.1 Thiomicrospira sp. UBA5634
AGTATATTGTAAGTTAAGCTCCACTTTTACCGCGTCGCCAAATGTCGCCACGGCCGTCTGTTTTGCGCGACATAATGGGCTAGCGAACACTTGGTTATAAGGGATAGCGAGTTGTTTAAACCACAGGCCAATTTGTTTTGCTTCCGCCAAACCGTTCGCTGTTAATGGGCGCTGAGTGGCGCAGTTATTTAAATCAATTGGCACTTGATCAGGAATTTTAGTATCGGTTTTACCATGTCGCATATAAAGCACTAAACCACCCTGCTGTGCTTGTCGAATAAGTGCCGGCGTCGCGAGTTTTTCGTTAAAAACAGCGCCATCAGCTTCAACTTTGCTTGCCTGAACCCACAGCGGCAATCCCATCAACAACACTATCAAACTCAACGTTTGTGCACGCATTTAATCTCCTCTTTACCATTCAGCCCGATGCGGGCTGCGCGATAATTAATATTTTCTATTTGCGCGATTTTACCCTAAATAACCCTTAAATAAATAAAGTAATTTTATAACCAGGCCTGGTAGCGCTTATGCCTGGTAAAACGGCTTTATTTCATTAAACCATCATCATTCAACGCCGAATTTGCGCTAGAATAATGGTTATTTTTTCGGTGTTTGGAATCCACACTATGAGTACAAATTTTGAGTCAACTAACTTAGAAAACCAACCGATTGACAATCAACCGATTTACTTTAATCGTGAGCATAGTTTGCTCGAGTTTAATCGACGTGTACTCGCTCAAGCAAAAAACCCAGACATTCCGTTATTGGAACGATTAAAGTTTTTATGTATTTCCAGCAGCAATATGGACGAGTTTTTTGAAGTCCGTTTTGCTAGTTTAATTGAACTGGCAAAAGATCAGGCTGCACGCACGCAACCGGACAACCGAGCACCCAAAGAAGCCATCGCCCTTCTGACGCAAGTGGCGCACGAACTGGTTAAAGACCAATACAACACTCTTAATCACATATTGATTCCGGCTTTAGAAAAAGAAAACATCCGTTTTGTGCGCCGTAACCATTGGAACGACAAACAAAAAGAGTGGATTCGTAATTATTTCCTTGATTCGTTAAAACCGGTTTTAAGCCCGATGGGGCTGGATCCATCCCACCCGTTTCCTAAAATCCTCAATAAGAGTTTGAACTTTATTGTCTCGCTTGAAGGCAAAGATGCATTTGGGCGCTCAAATGGTTTAGCCATTGTGCAGGTGCCTCGCTCACTGCCGCGTTTGATTAAGTTACCGGCAGAAGCGACGGACGGTGAAAATGATTTTGTGTTTTTATCCTCAATTCTGCACTCGAATGTTGCCAATCTGTTTCCGGGCATGACCGTGACAGGTTGTTATCAATTCCGCGTCACTCGTAACACCAACATGTTTATTGACGAAGAAGAAGTCGATGACATTATGAGTGCGTTACAAGGTGAGTTATATGGCCGCCAGTATGGTGACGCCATTCGGCTTGAAGTGGCAGATAATTGCCCTCCAGCGATGGTGGAATATTTATTAAACCGTTTCAAACTCGATGAATCCGCGCTGTATTAAGTGCGTGGCCCGGTTAACTTACACCGTTTAGATGCCGTACCCAGCCTGGCGAATCGGCCTGATTTATTATTCCAACCTTATGCCCCGCGTTTATTAAAACCGGCCAAACCGAATAAAAACAGCTTCCGTTTATTTACTCGCAAAAAAGAAGCGGACAATTTATTTGAACTGATCAGTCGACAGGATTTATTGTTACATCATCCATATGAATCGTTTGCACCGGTTATCGACTTCCTTAACCAGGCTTCAAAAGATCCGGATGTGTTGGCGATCCGCATGACGTTATACCGTACCGGCGATAAGTCGGCGATTATTGATGCTCTGGTGCGTGCAGCCAAAAACGGTAAAGAAGTCACCGCCGTAGTGGAATTGCGCGCACGTTTCGATGAAGACAATAATATTCAGCAAGCAACCAGGCTCCAAGATGCCGGAGTGCATGTGGTTTATGGGGTGGTGGGTTACAAAACCCATGCCAAAATGATTTTAGTGGTGCGTCGCGAAGACAACAAACTTCGCCACTATGTGCACTTAGGCACCGGAAACTATCACCACATTACCAGCCGATTTTACACCGACTTTGGGCTATTCACCTGTCGTCCGGCGATTGGTCGGGATGTCACCAAAATATTTCAGCAACTCACCAGCTTGGGCAACACCAACGATCTTGAGGTCGTGTTGCAATCACCCTTTACCCTACACTCCGGCATGTTACGCCGGATTGAGCGTGAAGCCGACAATGCCCGCCAAGGTTTACCGGCGCGCATTATTGCCAAAATGAATGGTTTACAAGAAAAAACCATTATTGATGCCCTGTATCAAGCCTCACAAGCCGGGGTAAAAATTGATTTGATCGTTCGTGGTATTTGTAGCTTAGTTCCTGGCGTACCGGGGCTATCAGACAATATTCGAGTACGCTCAATCATTGGGCGTTTCCTTGAGCATCACCGCGTGTATTACTTTGAAAATCACGGCCAATCTCCAGAGCTTTTCTGTTCAAGCGCCGATTGGATGCAGCGTAATTTGACCGCACGTGTTGAAACCTGTTTTCCGATTTTAGATCCGGCGTGTTTTCAACAAGTGTTTACCGAAGGTTTAGCGATCTATCTAGAAGACACCACCGGTGCATGGGAACTTCAGTCAGATGGTCGTTATATTCCGCATGAACTGGGAATGGATGAGTTACCGTTTAATGCACAGCTGTCGTTAATTGAAAAATATAGCAGCCCGATAGAGTAAACATTGCAAAAAGTTCAAACCAGCAAATTGTTTGGTTTGAACGCAAAAAGCGAGTACACTACGCGCAAAAATGACTGGCCAATTTTATGACAACCAACTCTGATAACGATCTGTACGCCGCGATAGACTTGGGCTCAAACAGTTTCCACATGATTGTGGCGCGTGATGTGCACGGTCAGCTGCAAGTGGTCGATAAACATAAAGAAATGGTGCGTTTACGCAGCGGACTTGAACTGGATGGCCACTTAAATGAAACGGCAATCCAAAATGCGCTCGAATGCCTAACTCGTTTCGGCCAACTCATCAAAAATATTCCAACCCAAAATGTGCGCGCCGTTGGCACCAATACCCTGCGAAATGCCAGCAACAGTCGCGCATTCCTGATCGCCGCGCGAAAAGCACTCGGCCACCATATCGAAATCATTCCGGGTAAAGAAGAAGCACGTTTGATTTATTTGGGCGTGGCACATGGCCTACCCAGTAATGAAGAACAACGTTTAGTCATGGATATTGGCGGCGGCAGTACCGAATATATCATCGGTCGCGGATTTAGTAACCATCACCTCACCAGTACCGAAATGGGTTGCGTGAGCATGACGCAAACCTTTTTTGCCGATGATGCCATCACAGCTGAAGCGATGGCTAAAGCCATTAGCAGCTGTCGACAAGTATTACGCCCTCATCGTAAAACCCTGACGCAATTAGGCTGGGATAATGCCTATGGTGCATCTGGCACCATCAAGTCGATTGGCACAATTTTGCAAGAAAATCAGTGGACTGACGGACCCATTACGCTGGCGGGATTGGTGTTACTACGCGATGCCTTAATTAAAGCCGGCACCAGCCAAGACTTAAAACTTAGCGGATTAAAAGATGATCGCCGTCCGGTGTTAGCAGGTGGTTTAGCAATTCTAATTGCCACTTTCGAAGAACTCAATATTCAACAGATGCACGTCAGTGCCAATGCATTACGTGAAGGACTGGTGTTTGACACACTCGGTCGCTTATTTGCCGAAGACTCCCGTGAAAGCAGCGTACGAGCGATGCAGCAATGGATGAAAGTGGATGTACAACAAGCCAATCATGTTGCACAAACAGCGCGGATGTTATTTAACCAATCGCACAACGTCTGGCAACTGCATGATAGTGAATATGATTATCCGAAACTGCTCATTTGGGCTTGTGAATTACACGAATGTGGCATGTCAATCAGTTACAAACGTTATCGACACCACTCTGCGTACTTAGTTGAGCAAGCAGATATGGCCGGCTTTACCAACCAAGAAAAACAAATGTTAGCGGCCATGTTACTCAACCATCGCGGCAAATTTATCAGTGATGTATTTCAAAACTTAATTGAACCACACAACCAAAAACTGGTTTTTTTAACGGCTTTATTACGCCTTGCCGTACGTATCCATCGTGGACGTGACCTCGAAAGCCCGCAAATTCTTCTGCTGATCGAAGACACCTATAATATTCATTTGAAATTTGATGACGGCTGGCTTAAAACGCACCCATTATCACAAATGGATTTGGAGATCGAAGCCAAACGTTTAGAGGCTGCTGGCTTTAAATTAAGTTTTGAATAAATCGACCACCAGGCCTGGTGGTTATTGTTTAATCAAAAACACTTTATCCTAATAAATATCGAGTTGAATGCGACCTTGCTTTTTTGCCTCCGACCAGGCCTGGTTCACCTGATCGTCATCCCAACTAAATGCTTGTTGCCAGATGCGTTTAATCGTTTTCTCAACCCCTTGCGCCAAACCGGTTTTATCACCACACACATAAACTTGGGCACCTTGTTGCCACAAGTCAAACCAGGCCTGGCGCTCTTGCCAGAGTCTATCCTGCACATAAATTTTGTCGGTTTGATCACGCGAAAATGCGGTAAATAATTGCATCTTGCCTTGCTGTTGCCAGGCGAGTAAATCTTCCGCACACAGAAAACGCGTTGTCTGATGGGTTTCACCAAAAAACAATACATTTGCGCCTTGTGCCTGCTGTGCCAGTCGAGCCTGCATAAAACCGATAAATGGTGCCAAACCGGTACCGGCGGCCAGCATAACAATCGGTGTATTTCCATCTTGCGGTAATTTGAAATGCGTGTTCGGTTTTATTTCAGCCTCTAACGTCTCACCTATCGGCAAATGCGACATCCAAGCAGAAGTCACACCATCTCGCCAACGATTTTCACGTTGGTAGTGAATATGTTTATATAACAGCTGCACTTCATTTGGCTGAAGCTGGGGAGCGGAAGCAATCGAATAATAACGTGGCGCCAGCGGGCTTAACAGTTGTAAAAACTCAAGCCCGAGCTGAGTTAAATCCGGAAAGGCTTGCAACAAATCAACGATATCGCGCCCTTGCGCATACTGCTGCATAGCGCCACGATCAGGCCAGGCCTGATAACCGTATTGTCGACTGAGTTTATTAAGAATGGCGGGGTCAAGTAATGTAAGCTCTAACTGATGACGTAATGCCTCCACCACACTGAGTTCACCGCTACGGCGTAACGTGATCGTTTGGGTTGGCGTTAGATTTAGTAACTGCATTACCTGCTGAACCAACGTTTCAGCGTTGTGGCCTTGCACCGTAATCCAATCACCCGGCGCATATTGGAGTGCTTGATCAGCACCTAATGTAATGAGATAAGCCGGACTATCAGAGTCTTGCGCCGTGAGGATACGTCGCGATAACAGCGTTAAACGCATAAATAAGGCTGTGTGTTAGGCACGTAAATATTCAATTAACACCATTAACCAAGGTGCGCTAACCAAAATGGTAACGGCAGACATTAACCCGGCAATTAAACCGATACCCAGGTTAGGAATAAAGTTATTTTGTTTGATTTCGACCGCTTGAATTTGGCGTTCAACATTACTTAACACATCAATTTGACGTTTTAGCAGGCTGTTTAAGGTTTGAATCTGTTTAAACATGAGTTTCTGTTCATCTTCAAACTGTACTTTGGTGCGGCGGGTAAACTGATCAATGTGGCGTGTTTGTTGCCCCATTTCACGTAGCTGTTCAGCGAGCTGGCCGATAGATGCATCCATTTGCTGTACAAGATTTTGAATGGCTGTTTTATCTTGGTTTAACCATTCAAAATCCGGATTCAACATATCCGATAGATCAATATTTTGCAGATAACTCTCACCATTCGGTTTGAATTTACCTTTATTGCGTAGAATCGCTTGTTCCAGCAAAACGCTTTTCGAACCTAGTGGTTCAACCGATCTCATATCTATCGCCATAATGTATTTCCTTGCAGTCTGGATAACGTGTTGTTTAGTTTTTATTATGTTGCTCAACACAAAGCAATGGCTATACCAACTCTATGAAACTTGACGAAATTTATTGTATCTCCGCCAATTAACACAATTTGATTTACCAAACGGCATTCTAGCAAAATTTTTGACATTCAACAGTCAAAAACCTGCTATTTTATGCAATTTTTTAAATCGAAATGGTCGATTTATTCTTTTTGGCCGTCTTGATCAAAAGAAAAAACCACTTGCGCCGCTAGAGTTCGCGCACTATGATTATGCTTTCAAAAACCATCACACATTTCTCATGACCAAAACACATTTTATTGAATTCATTCGCCAGACGGGTGTGCTCAAACTGGGTGAATTTACCCTTAAATCTGGCCGTAAAAGCCCCTATTTTTTTAATGCAGGTTTATTTAATACCGGCGGTCAACTTGACCAATTATCACAAGCATATGCGGCCACAATTAAACAGGCAGGCATTGAATTTGATGTATTATTTGGTCCGGCCTATAAAGGCATTCCGCTTGCCGCAACTACCAGCGTGGCATTGGCACGCGATCATCAGCTCGATAAACCCTATGCTTTTAACCGCAAAGAAGCTAAAGACCATGGCGAAGGCGGCAATATTGTCGGCCACCCGTTGCAAGGACGTATTTTGATCATTGATGATGTGATTACCGCCGGCACTGCCATTCGTGAATCGATTGAATTAATTCATGCCCACGGCGCGACGCCTGCCGGTGTAGTGGTCGCATTAGATCGAATGGAACGCGGCCAAGGTACATTATCTGCCATTCAAGAAGTAGAGCAACAATATGGCTTGCCAGTCATTAGCATTCTAAATCTGAATGACTTAAT
>DIJW01000038.1 GCA_002421475.1 Thiomicrospira sp. UBA5634
CCCGACAGCCACAAAATTCGGGTCAAAATCCAGTCACGACGTGGAGACTGACGAGCCAACTCATCAGTATAAATTTCACCGGTTGGGCGGCGGCCAACCAACACACTGTTTAACGGCAAGCCCGAACCAATTTTTGCCCGCACAATATGTCGACCAAGCGGTGTTTGATAAGAATTTTTTTGCTGTCCCGTACCACGTAAAGCGCTACTTATTGGAAATGTTACGATGACTCGATGTGCTCGCCACAACTTTAATGTTTGCGTTTTGATTGAAATTTCAATGTGTGTATTATCATGAGCAAACTTCATATTTATCACCAGGCCTGGTTATTCAGCATAACCGCAAGTGATCGGATATCGACGGTCGCGCCCAAAAGCACGCATCGATATTCTTACACCAGGAGCAGATTGCCGCCGTTTGTATTCACTGCGACTAATCAATCGCACCACTTTATGAATAACGTCTGCAGAAGCTAATCCTTCTGCTACCATTTCAGCCGGTGTTTGATCCAATTCGACATATGCTTTAATAATGGCATCTAACACAGCATAATCCGGCAAAGAATCTTGATCCTTTTGGTCAGGTCGTAACTCAGCTGACGGCGCACGGGTGATAACTCGTTCTGGAATGACTGCAGAAATTCGATTTCGATAAGCCGCTAACCGATACACCAAAGTTTTTGGAACGTCTTTTAACGGCGAAAAGCCGCCCGCCATATCGCCATACAATGTGCTATAACCCACTGCGGCTTCACTTTTATTACTGGTCGCCAACACAACCTTATTTGATTTATTTGAGATTGCCATTAACAATGAACCACGAATACGTGCTTGCAAATTTTCTTCCGTCACATCTTCTGCTAAACCGGCAAACCGAGGTGATAAGGCACTTTCAAATCCTGTGAAAATCGACTCAATCGGAATGGAATGATAATGCACACCCATATTTTTGGCTTGTTTTTGTGCATCTTCAATACTCATCTGCGCCGTATAATGAAACGGCATCATTACTGCTTCTACCGCCTTAGCTCCTAACGCATCAACCGCCAATGCCAAAGTTAAAGCAGAATCAATACCTCCAGACAACCCCAATAACGCGCCATCAAAACCGTTTTTGTGAACATAATCACGCACACCTAATTTTAATGCTTCATAAATACGCGCTTCATCTTCGTATAAAGGTGCATTATCCCCAGGTAAAATGGTCACCGCGTTTGCTTGTTTCATCAATTTAACAGGTGTTAAAGCCGTAACGAACTCGGGAGATTGCACTTGCACAACGCCATCGACTGACATAGCAAATGAACCACCATCAAACACCAATTCATCCTGTCCGCCGACCTGATTAACGTAAATAACTGGAATTTTAACTTCATCAATACGGCGGCGTACCACCGCTAAACGATCTTGGTGTTTTTCACTGTGAAATGGCGACGCATTGATATTGATAATAACCTGCGCACCCGCTTGAGCTGCTTGAATCGCAGGCCCCGGCTTCCAAATATCTTCACAAATCACCACACCAAACTGCACCCCTTTAAAACCGACAACACAGGGCTTTTTGCCTGGCGCAAAATAGCGCTGTTCATCAAATACACTATAATTTGGCAGATGTTGCTTCATATAACTGGCCTGAATCAAACCATCTTCAATCCACGCCGCCATGTTAAAACGTTCACCTAAAGCATCCATCATCGGATAACCGACCACCATGGCGACATCTTTCACCGCAGAACATAATTGCGTTAGTGCCTTTTGCACTAAAGGGTACATACCATGGCGTAATAATAAATCTTCCGGCGGATAACCTAACAAACTCATTTCAGGAAAAACAACTAAATCAGCCTGATGTTTATGCTTTGCATCCCTTGCAGCTACAATCATACGATCCACATTGCCCTGAATATCACCCACCAATGGGTCAATTTGTGCCATAACAACATGAATCGTTTGCGACATGATTTGCCTCTCCTTACTGCGTTAAGTTATTAACGCGCTAATAACGCTTGCATAGCTGAACCCAACTCCGTTGGCGCTCTCACAATTTTTACACCTGCCGCTTCAAGCGCCGCAAATTTGGCTTCAGCCGTACCCTTGCCGCCGCTGACAATCGCACCAGCATGTCCCATACGCTTGCCGGGCGGCGCGGTCACACCCGCAATATACGCCACCACCGGTTTCGTCACATGGGCTTGAATAAATTCAGCGGCGTCTTCTTCTGCTTGACCGCCGATTTCACCGACCATAATAATGCCTTCGGTTTGTGGGTCATCTTGGAATAAACGTAAACAATCGACGAAGTTCATACCTTGAATCGGATCACCGCCAATACCCACACACGTAGATTGCCCCAACCCTGCAGCGGTGGTTTGATGTACCGCTTCATAAGTTAATGTACCTGAACGCGATACGATACCAATTTTCCCCGGTAAATGAATATGCCCCGGCATAATACCGATTTTGCACTCACCCGGTGTAATTAAACCGGGACAGTTTGGGCCAATCAGATAACTATCAGACTGTTCCAATACCGCGCGCACTTTCAGCATATCAACCACCGGGATACCTTCAGTAATACAGGTAATCACTTTAATACCGGCTTCAATCGCTTCAATAATCGAATCAGCAGCGAAAGCCGGCGGCACATAAATCATACTTGCCGTTGCACCTGCTTCGCGCACCGCGTCCTTCACCGTGTTAAATACCGGTAAACCTAAATGAGTTTGTCCGCCTTTACCCGGCGTCACGCC
>DIJW01000138.1 GCA_002421475.1 Thiomicrospira sp. UBA5634
ACGTTAACGAAAACATGAACGCTGCTCGTTCACAGATTCAAGACGCAGACTTTGCACGTGAATCTGCACAGTTAGCACGTGTTCAAGTGTTGCAACAAGCAGGTATGGCGATGTTGGGACAAGCTAACCAGCAGTCACAAAACGTGATGTCATTGCTTAGATAAAAAGGTTAAAGGCTGAAGGCGCCCTGAATGGGGCGCTAGCCTACTTTTGATAAGGAGAGGGTCATGGAAACAACCGGACTTTCAAATAACGTAGGGTATCGGGCAGATGTGCCGGTTTCACCACAGGTTGAACAAAAACCAGCTATTGTTGCTGAGCAATCAGTAATCAAGAAAGTGGATGCGCAAGCTGAGGTTAAACAAACGGAGTTACTCCAAATTGATATTGAGCGTGTGAATGCCGCACTTTCACATTATGGCTTAGGGGTAAATTTTGACCGTGATACCGAAACAAATCGTCCTATTGTGCGGATTATTGATCGTGCAACGGATGAGGTAATTAAGCAGTACCCAACCGAGGGTGCATTACAGTTGATGAAAAATATTCAAAACTATCTAATACAGCAGTCAGGTGGGGCAAGTAAACAAGAATTGACAGGTGCCTTATTCAATGAAATCATATAGATGATTACTTGGCGAAGGAGTAAACACCATGAGCGAGTTAAGCAATATAGCCAGCTCGGTGTCAAATCAGGTTTATGTAAATAAGCTGAATCAGGATAGAAGTTATTCTAATTCTGCTGAGCTGAACAAACCGTTGGTATCTGAACGTCAATCTTCAATACCAACGCCAAATTCTGAAAAATCCAGTGAAGGTTTGGATCGTGTTATAACGCCTACGCTGGATGAAGTTTCACAAACGTTAGATACTATTAATAAACAATTGCAGGATTTAGCAAATAATTATCTGCAATTTGAGCGTGATGAATCGAGTGATCGAATCGTTATTTACATCAAAAACAGTGAAACCAATGAGTTAATCCGACAGATTCCATCGGAAGACTTTTTAAGAATAGCAAAAAACATTGATGCTTATATCAAGCAGGTCAATGAGTCTTTTTCAACAAAAACAGCGTTGCCTGTTGGGTTAATTACTCACCAGCAGGCTTAATTGTTCCAGTTCCCTTGTGTGTTAGCGGTCTTAATGGCCGCTTTTTTTCACATTCAGCCTCAAGTTTATTGATATTAGGTCGATAATTCATTTAGAGAATAAGAAAACATATATTTGGTACAAATCTAGCTTAGGTTTGACAATAAGTTCCTGACCAGGAGAAGCATCATGGCAAACGAAATTGGCAGTACATTATTAAATACACTCACAAACAGTTCATTTGATGTTGGTAATATGGCAAAAGTGTTGGCAGAAGCCAGTGTTGCCGGTCCGCGATCAATCATGGAAAGAAGTGAGCAAAAAATCAGTAAAGAACTGAATGCGCTGACTTATTTGCAAAATAATTTAAAAGCCTTTAATTCATACGCTAAAGAATTGGCTTCTCCATCCTTGTTTTCTAGTCAAACGGTTACTTCTTCAGACGCAACAGTTATTGGGGCGAGTATTACCGGCTCACCGGTGGCTGGAACATACAATATTGAATCAATGCAGTTGGCGCAAGCTCATACCATGGTGGCAAATAAAACCTATGCTTCGCAATACGACACGGTGGCAATGGGCACCATGCAGATTCAAATTAATGGTCAAACTCATAATATTACCGTCGATGCATCTAACAACACGGTGGAGGGGTTGCAGCGCACCATTAATAATGGCAATTATGGTGTCACCGCTTCTATTGTAAATAATGGCGGCGTTTATCAGATGATGTTTAGTTCTGCTCAAACCGGTGCTGCCAGTTCGTTTACGGTGTCCGGTTTGACCGACTTTGCCGCACCTGCGGATTTCACGGTTACTTCGGCTGCGCAAGATGCACAGATGAAATTGAATGGCTTGTTAGTGTCAAGTTCGACCAATAGTTTCTCTGGTGTTGTTGATGGGCTTTCGTTTCAATTGAACGCCGCATCGGTTGGGTCGGTTAAGACCGTAACTGTGGCGCAGGACTCAAGTGGTGTTGCGGAATCTATTAAAGAATTTGTTGCAGTTTACAATCAGTTGGATTTGATTCTTAAGGATTTGGGTTCTTATGAAAAACTAACCGCTGCTCAAATGGAGGATCCTGAAAAGGAATTTACCGGAGATTTGGCGGGTAGCAGTTTATTACGTGATTTAAAAACCCAGATCAAAGATGCTCTAACTGGTGTGATGAGCGGATCAACCAGTCCTTATAATAGCTTAGCCTCAATTGGTATTTCGATGGATCGTTATGGTCAATTACAACTGGATGAAGCCGCATTAAATACGGCTTTAAGTTCGGATATATCCTCGATAGCCGGTATGTTAGCTAGCGGTGGTAGCGCCACAGATGCGATGGTGAGTGTGACCGGTACTAATGAGAAAACCTTAACAGGTAGTTATGCGCTGAATGTAACGCAACTTGCTGAACGTGCAACGGTATCAAGCGGTGCACTTGTTCCTGATGTTAACGGTGATATTGTTTTAGCCGCAGATGGCAGTTTTGATATTAAGGTTGATGGTAGTGGTGTGGCGACAGTGAACATTGCAGCGGGAACGTATACCGCGGCCGAGTTTGCAACTTTAATGAACACGTCAATAAATAATAATGCCACAATTCAAGCGTCAGGCGCCCAAGTGAGTGTAACGACTGATGGCAGTTTGTTTAGCATTACTTCAAACCGGTTTGGTGCGAATTCCGTGGTAGAAATGTCGAATTTCACTAATATGGGCAATGCCGGTTTTGGTGCTAACTTAGCTGATATTGGCCAAAATGTGGACGGTACGTTAACGATGAGTAACGGTGCAACATTAAATATCGGCGCTTATGCAGATGCAACCGATGGGCGTAAAGTGAAAATTTCTGACTTTGCGGTGGCTGGCGGAGAAGCGGCTGATGTGCGTGGTTTACAGTTTGAAGTGCTGGGTGGTGCAGTTGGTGCAAGAGGCACAATTGATGTAACGCAAGGCTTTGCCGGTCGGGTGTTTGAGTTGATCAATAATGCGACTTTAACTGATACCGGATTAGTCGCACAACGAATTGATTCATTATCAAATCGCATGGGTGAAATTGAAGAAAAACGTGTGAAGATTGATTTACGTTTTGAAAAAATGGAATTGAAATATCGCATGCAGTTTTCTATGTTGCAGTCAATTATGTCGCAAATGAAGGGAACCCAGGACTTTTTAACGGCGACTTATAATAGACCGGCACAATAATTGTAACTAGACGGCACAAGGATTAAATATGAGTTTGGCAATGCGAAACAAATTTGCTCAACAGTACGCAAATAACTATGTAGAAACTTCTGTAATGGAAGCGACACCGCATAAGTTAGTAAAGTTGTTGTATGAAGCCGCGTTAAAAAACTTAGCCGTGGTAAAGGTGTTTATAGAACGCAAAGACATGGCTAAAAAAGCAGAACATGTAAATAAAGTTATTTCTATTTTACATGGTTTGAAAGCGGGGCTTGATATGGAAGCCGGCGGTGAAGTAGCTGATAATTTATGGGCGCTTTATGATTACTTGGTGCGTCGTACTTTTCAAGCTTCGGCAAAAAATGATCTAGCTATTTTTGATGAGGTTGCCTCCTTGATAAAAGATCTAAACGATGCATGGTCTCAGATGCCGGTTGATTATCAAAATTTGTCGCAGGATCAGTTAAGAAAAATGCGTCAGCAAAAAGCGGCGCAATAATTGATGGCTTCTGTATGAGTTACACACAATTAGCCATCATTGCCCATTCTCAAAAAATGCTTAATTGTGCTGAGAAAGCGCAATGGGAAGAATTGTCGGTGCTGGAAAAACAGTTTCAGCCCATGTTGGAATCTTTTTTTAAATCGATTGAAGATGACAAACAACTAACCCATACGCTTTCTAAGCATCTACTTGATCAAAGTAATGAAATCACGCGATTGATCAAGGAAGCTCAAAACCAGGTTTTAGAGCAACAATCTCAAGAGTTGCGAAACAATAAAGCCATGCACTCCTACCTTCGATAAGTTCACAAAGTGCAAATTATTTAAATATAAAAGAATTTAGAGCGCCTGACTGACAAAATTTTGACACATTGCTTTTTTTAAAGTATAAATGTGCAGAAACTTTGTTCAGGTACCTATGGCGGTGACATGTCTCTAAATCTCTTATCCACGCTTGTCGGCGAAAGCCGGGTCATGCAACAACTCTATGATGTAATTACGCAGTTAGCGGCAAAAAATGATCCTGTACTCATTTTAGGCGAAGCTGCAACCGGCAAAGATTCAGCTGCCTATGAATTACATTGTGAATCCTCACGTGTGAATTATCCATTTGTAAGTTTTAACTGTGCAAGTATACCGCTTGAACTGCTTGAAACTGAGTTGTTTGGCCACGCGCAGGGCGCATTTCCTGGAGCAATAACCGAACATAAAGGGCGAGTTGCTTTAGCTGAAAAGGGCACGCTGTTTTTAGATGAAGTCGACTGTTTGCCGATGCCGATACAGCTCAAGCTTTTAACCGCTATGCAGCAAGGTTTTTTTTACCCTATCGGCGTAGAAAAAAATATACCTTGTGATGTGCGTGTGATCTTTGGTGCTCAGGCGAGTTTAAAACAGCGAGTGGATGAAGGTTATTTTTCAGCTGAGTTATTTGCGTTATTTCGAAATTCTATTATTCATATGCCGCCCTTACGAGAGCGCGCAGAAGATTTAGCTTCATTATTACAAGTTTTGATATCAAAAGTTCAGCCGTCAGAATGTGAATCGCCTAGTTTGGATGCTTCTGTTATAACGGCTTTGCAAAACTACGATTGGCCTGGCAATTTACGTGAATTAGAGTGTTTGGTTGAGAGTTTAGTGACGTTATATCCCGGGCAAGTGGTGACTGTAGATGATTTACCGACACGTTATCAAGAACCACATTCGAGAGATCAGCTATCGTTAGGTTTAATTGAAGATGAGTTGGGTTTTCTGCTTTCAGGATTAAATGCTGAGGATATTGATACCTGCTCCAATTCAGAAGGACATAATGCGTCGAGTTTGAGCTTTTCATTTCCAGTCATTGAGTCACCAGGCCTGGTGACCGTGCCGGCATTTGATTTGGAGTCGGGTATTTCAATGAAAACCTACTTACAAGACGTTGAACTTCAATTGATTCAAGGTGCATTGCATAAAGCGCAAGGCAATGTTTCACAGGCTGCTAAACTGTTGCAACTAAATCGCACAACCTTGGTAGAAAAAATTCGAAAATTCGGTCTTAAGGAATTAGACATTGCTTAATCAGGTGGAGAAAGACCGTCTAGCGGAGCTGGAAGAAGCTTTTACGTTATTTAATCAAACCTCTGATCAATTAACGCAAGCTTATGAGGCTTTGCAAAATCAGGTCGAGCATTTACAGCGGCAATTAGCGCAAAGTGATTCGGAAAAACGTCGTGTTGCGGATCGTTTAGAACGGTTGTTAACACTGTTGCCAGCCGGTGTGATTGTGTTGAATATGCATAATCAAATTATTGAAATGAATCCAAGTGCACAGCACATTCTCGGGCAGGATGCGTATGGTCGAGAGTGGGATGTGGTTGTTCGTAATGTGTTTTTAAGCACGAATGATGCGCAAGAGCTTATTACTCATAATCAAACGATTTATCAGTTATCCCAAGTGCCGCTAGATATGACGTTGGGCAAGATTTTACTGATACAAGATGTGACGTCGGCTCGTCAGTTACAAGACCATATTAATCGTCACCAACGTCTGCGTTCTATGGGCGAAATGGCAGCTTCATTGGCGCACCAGATTCGAACCCCCTTGGCCGCTGCATTATTGTATGTATCGCAGTTATCAGCGGATGGTTTGCAGGAGGAGAAACGCCAGAAGTTTGTCAGCAAAACGTTATTAAGCCTTAAACACTTGGATGGATTGGTAAAGGATATGCTGCAATACGCCAAAGGTGGTAGCGTGGGCGAGGCTAGAGTTGAGTTGAGTGACTTGGTTGAAAGTTTAGCCCTTGCCGTTGAGCAGCATGTTCATAATAGTGAAAGTAAGTTAGTTGTAAAAACTTCACCACCAGGCCTGGTGGTGAAGGGTGATAAGGATTCATTAATTACCGCTTTGCAAAACCTCGTGATTAATGCGATTGATATTGTGCGTGTAAAAGCGAAAATTGAGATCAAGATTGTTCGAGTTTATGATGATTGGGTCGATTTGGTGGTGATTGATCAAGGGCCAGGAATTGATGAGTCAATCCAAGAAAAAATTTTTGAACCTTTTTATACCAGTAGGGCAAAAGGTACCGGCTTGGGCTTGGCCGTGGTTCGTACAGTGGCAGAGGCGCATGGTGGTGAGGTTTGGGTTAAGTCTGTGTTAGGGCGCGGTGCGCAATTTGGGATAAGGTTGCCCTTAGTTAAAGAAGAGGTGCTTTCGTGAGTATTGCGAAGATATTAGTTGTAGAAGATGATTCAGAACTGCAAGAAGCCTTAATTGATATTTTGACACTGAATGAATTTGACGTGTTGGCAGTAAGCTCCGCAGAGGAAGCCCTGGTAGCTTTGGATGACGACATCGGTATGGTTTTTTCCGACATCCGTATGGATGGCATGGACGGCTATAACTTAATGAAACGCATTCGGGCATTAAAACCTTATTTGCCCATTGTTCTTATGACGGCGTATGGCACGATTGAGCAAGCAGTGGAGGCGATGAAAGAGGGCGCGGTTGATTATATGGTTAAACCGTTTGAGGCTAAGGTACTGGTAGAGAAAGCTAAGTCGTATTTTAATCGTGATGACTCATCAGAAGA
>DIJW01000122.1 GCA_002421475.1 Thiomicrospira sp. UBA5634
CGATATCGCGTTGGTATTGGAAAGTTCGGTGTCGTTTGTGTTGGCCGATTATCAATTACAAGGCCAGCCTGCCAGCCGCATGGAAGTGGTAAAAGCAGTATTGGATCAATTTATTGCCGGCTTGAGTGCGAATCGGTTTAGTTTGGCTTTGTATGCCGAACAGGCTTACACGCTGGTGCCGATGACTGCTGACAGCCAAGCATTACGCATGAATTTACAGCGGTTACAGCCTTATTTAGCCGGCCGAACTGATGAAGCGATGGCCGAAGCGTTAGGTTTGGCGTTGCGTGATCTCACTGCCAATCGTCAGGACAGCGTGCAAAAACGTCTGTTGGTTTTAATCAGTGACGGCTTGCAGAAACCCGGCCGCATTGCGTTAGAAGACATTGCCGCTTATGCGCAAAACCTGGCGGTGCCGATTTATACCATCGGTATCGGCGCGGGTTCGGAACAGGCGGATCAGCGTGTTTATTCGGGATTGATTTATCAGCCGTTGGAAAGTCAATCGCTGCAGTATTTAGCCGAGCAAACCGGTGGGCGCTATTTCCGCGTTGGCGGGCGTGATGATTTGAATGCGGTATTGCGCGAAATTGAACAATCGGAAGGCGTGGTTACTCAAACGGTTCAACAAACACGTTGGCAAATCGAAGCCTTGTATCCTTACCCGCTAACAGCGACGTTAGGCTTGTTTGGCCTATGGTGGATCTGGACCAACGGAGGGCGGCGATGGAATTTTTAAGCGAGTTTTATCACGCATTCAGTTGGCGTCAGCCGTTATGGTTATGGGCATTGATTTTGCCGTTTATTGGGTCAGGTTACCAGGCCTGGTGGTTACGCCGACAACAAACCGATTATGCTGAAACGCAGTTTTGGCCTTGGGTGTTGGCTTCCAATACCAGGCACACGGCGGGTTGGGCGCTATTCAATATCGGCGGGTTGGGTGTGGCGTGGTTATGTTTGGTGTTGGCGTTAGCCGGACCAAGAATTGAGCAACAACTGCCGCAGGCCGATCAACGCGCCGGAGTTGATGTGTTGGTGCTGTTAGATACTTCGCGTTCCATGAGCGCGACAGATGTCAGTCCTTCACGTTTTGGTTTGGCGCAACAAGTGATTGAATCGCTCAGCCGGCGGTTAGCTGAAGCTGACCGTATCGGCCTGATCGCGTATGCCGGACAAACACATTGGGTGACGCCCTTAACCGAAGACCGTCTTTTGTTTAATCGTGCATTGCATTTAATTTCGGCAGAGTTTTTGCCGGTTGCCGGCAGTCAAATATTCGATGCGTTGCATTTTGCCCAGCAACAATTGGCGGCGGTTAAACGTGCGCCGGCAATGATTTTATTGGTCACGGATGGCGGCGGTTTAAACACGCCACAATTAACCGACAGTGCGGCATTTATCACGGCATTGAAAACGCAAAATATTGCCTTAAATTTGTTGGGGGTTGGTACAACCACGAATACAATGTTGGCGGATGTGGTGCATCCATCCGGTTGGTTACACGATAATAACCAGCCGGTAACGGTGCCGTTAGCGCGCAGTGAGTTGCAAGCCATGGCGCAACAAGTCGGCGGGAAATATTTGGATGCCAACACGGATTTAAGCCTGATTGAAAATTTATTAGGTGAAATAAAAAACCTCGCCGAGCCGCTGGAAACCAACCAGACTTATACCGAATATCAAGATTTTTCGCCTTGGTTGATGGGTTTGGCGTTACTGATTTTAGTGTGGCGATTAGGTTTTAGCCTGACGGGTTTTTCGCCTTGGCGAGTAAAATCACGGCACAGCACAACATCCATGCTCATTATTTTAATTTTCAGCGGCGTGCTGAGCGACCAGGCCTGGTCGCAATCAACACCATCATCGCAGACATTGGAAATCCGTGCGTATCAAGCATTTGAGCAAGCCAATTTTAGCGAAGCCGAAACCTTATATCGTGAACTGGGCGGCTTTATGGGACAGTTGGGCGCAGGTAATGCAGCTTATCGGCAAACCCAGTATGAACGCGCTTTGGTCTGGTATCGCCAAGCCTTATTGCAAGCGCATGACGATCAGCAACGGGCGCAAGCACTGTTTAATTTAGGCAATAGTTACATGCAAGTCGGTTTAGCAGCGTTTGCGGTCGAAGCTTATGCCGATGCCCAAACCTATCAATCGCCGTTTGAAAAAGCGGCACATAATCAGGCGTTAGCGCAAGCCGAGTTGACACAACAACTCGCCGAACTGCAAGCACAAGCCGAACGTGAAGCCGCCGAAGCCGAGCGCAAAGGCGAAGGTTCACGCAAACACTTGGAAGGCAGTTTTCATGGTGGTCAAAAACCCGATCCGAATAATAGTGCGGGTTCGGGTGCAGAAGGCGAATCGGATGATGGCCGATCCGATGGTGTAGCGCAAACGATTCCGACGGAACGTTTTCAAGGGTTACTTAATCCGGCGCAAGTTGGCGAATGGGGATTAACTCATACGCGTGAGTCAGCCGTTGCGATGCAAAACTGGGCACAACAACGAAAGCTGGAGCAACTTGAACAACAGCTACAAAACCTGGCGGATGACCAACAAGGGTTGTTAAAACATTTATTTGAGCGCGAAGCCGGCTTTCAAGCCAAACAAGAGCAAGTGCGGGTGATCCCGGGAGTTGAGCCATGGTAAGGCTTATGTGTTATCAGAATGTAGGTCGGACTTTAGTCCGACAAACCCAGCCGTGTCTTGAATTTGTCGGACTAAAGTCCGACCTACTATTAAAACGTTTCATGTTATTTTTCTTACTGCTCTTCGTGTGCTTTATGGCTTTAAAACCTGCGAATGCACAAACGAAACCCCTGACATTAGGTGAATCATTCGTGCTCACCCTTTCTAGCGACAATACGTTGGAAGATTATGCCAAGTTGGATTTAACGCCGCTCAAATCGCAGTTTTATATTGATGATTCGCTACAAAATCGCGAACGAGTGCGGTTACGATTAACGCCGCTTCAACCAGGCCTGGTGACGATTCCACCGTTACAAAGCGGCGGCATTCAAACTGCTGAACAAACCTTAGATGTGTCGCCTAATCCGCAACTTAATATAAAGTGGCAAACGCCTAAGTTAAACGCGATGCAAGGCGAATGGGCGGTTTGGCAAGTACAAGTTGAGTTAGCTGATGCTGCTTTACCGTTGCAAATGATTGAACCGATTGACACCAAAACACAAGCATCAATTCAGCCGGTTGAGCAAACAATCCGCGAAAGTAAACGCAGTGAATTTGTGCAGGTTGTTCAGCTTGATCAACCAAGCCTGGTGCAAGTTAATGCGCCGATAATACAAGTCACTAATCGACAAGGTAGTCGGTGGATATTTTCCACCGCACCGGTACACGTGCAAGTGCGAGCTTTGCCGGTATATTTGCCGGCGAATATGCCGGTTGGACAATTTAGTCTACAAACCGAGCGGCCATTTTGGTTACGTTCCGGCCATTTACATAATGCGCATTACAGCTTGAGTGGGATTAATGCCAATTTGTTGCCGGATTTGCGTGAGCAGCTTGCAGTTTTGGAGGCGGAAAATCTAACACCGAAAATAGGCTTTAGTTCAGCACTCAAACAACCAGGCCTGGTGCAACAAGGTTTTTATGAACAAGCCTTTCGCCCTAATCGTTTAGGTTTTGGCCAATATCCTGAAATGCGTATTCCATTTTGGGATGTCGAGCTGCAAAAGTTAAATCAGCTATACCTACCGGCGCAAAATTATTTAGTTTTGCCAAGTGCGATTTATTGGCTGTTTTATGGATTGGTGGGATTGTTGATATTAGCAGGCCTGGTGGTTGTGGGCTATGCAAGCCGAATCAGTTATTATCGGGTCAAATTATGGTGGGATTTACGCCAAGCCAAATACCAAGCCAATACAGCATTAGCACAATGGCAGGCGTATCAAACGTGGGGGAAAGCGCGCGGGCTGGGTGAACCACCGACTCACCAAGCCTGGTGGTCGGCGTATCAAATGAAGTTTGGGCAAAATAGCAAACTAAAACAAACGTTACAAGACAACATGGCGCAACTTTATGCGCCCGACGATTCCGCATTATAAATGGCGCGACACCCATTGTTTAAACTGGGTTAAATCCATTGCACCGGAAATACGGTCCACTTCTTTACCGTTTTTAAATACCGCCAAAGTTGGAATCGAGCGAATAT
>DIJW01000117.1 GCA_002421475.1 Thiomicrospira sp. UBA5634
ATCGGCCAAGGGATCGAGTTCGATTATTGTTGTGTTCATGCCGCGATGGCGTTGCGTGAAGATGGTTATGAAACCATTATGGTTAACTGTAACCCTGAAACGGTTTCAACCGACTATGACACTTCGGATCGTTTGTATTTTGAACCGCTAACTTTAGAAGATGTGTTGGAAATTGTCGCAGTTGAAAAACCAAAAGGCGTGATTGTACAGTACGGCGGACAAACGCCATTAAAACTGGCGCGCGATTTAGAAGCGGCCGGCGTACCGATTATTGGTACTTCGCCGGATTCAATCGACTTAGCGGAAGATCGTGAGCGTTTCCAAGGTTTGTTAAACCGTTTAGAGTTACGTCAACCGGCAAACCGTACCGCACGTCGTGAAGAAGAAGCGATTACTTTGGCAAAAGAGATTGGTTATCCGCTAGTTGTTCGTCCGTCTTATGTATTAGGCGGTCGCGCAATGGAAATTGTTTATTCAGAAGACGACTTAACCCGTTATATGAAGTATGCGGTGCAAGTATCTAATGACTCACCTGTGTTGTTGGATCGTTTCTTGGATGATGCGGTTGAGTTAGATGTCGATGCCATTTGTGACGGTGAGCAAGTTGTGATAGGTGGTTTGATGGAACACATTGAGCAAGCCGGTATTCACTCAGGTGACTCGGCCTGCTCGTTGCCACCTTACAGCATTTCGCAAAAAATTCAGGACGAAATTCGTGAGCAGGTTGCCAAAATGGCGAAAGCTTTAAATGTTGTCGGTTTGATGAATACGCAGTTCGCGGTCAAAGGTGATGACATTTATGTATTAGAAGTTAACCCACGTGCATCGCGTACCGTGCCGTTTGTGTCGAAAGCGATTGGTCAGCCATTAGCTAAAATTGCAGCCCGTTGCATGGTAGGGCAAACCTTGAAACAGCAGAAGTTTGAAACGGAAGTAATGCCAAAGCATTATTCAGTTAAAGAAGCGGTGTTCCCGTTTATTAAGTTCTTAGGTGTGGATCCTATTTTAGGGCCGGAAATGAAGTCAACCGGTGAGGTAATGGGAGTGGGGCAAAACTTTGCGCAGGCGTATGCCAATGCGCAGTTAGCTGCCGGTACTATTTTGCCTCGGGAGGGTAAAGCCTTCCTCAGTGTACGCAAAGCTGATCGCGCAAAAGTAGTTGACTTAGCTCGTCAGTTGCTGGCGAAAGGCTTTAGTATTGTTGCAACCCGAGGCACTGCCGCATCCCTTGTGGAAGCCGGAGTAGAGTGTGAGTTGGTCAATAAAGTAACGGAAGGCCGTCCGAACATTGTGGATGCGATCAAAAACGAAGAAATTGCGTTGATTGTTAATACATCCGATGGTTCTGTAAGCATTAAAGATTCTTCCGGTATTCGCCGTGAAGCTCTTATGCATAAGGTTTGTTACACCACGACGATGGCAGGTGCCTTTGCAACGGTAGCGGCGATGGATTACCTTGATGATCAACCGGTGCATCGTTTACAAGATTTACACTAAACATATTGTGACAATTGATTAAAAGAAGTTGGCACTTGTAAGTGCCAGCTTCTTTTTCTTTTATGGAGTATTTAATATGCAAAAACATCCAATGACAAAAGAGGGTGCAGATAAGCATCAGGCTGAGTTGCAACGCTTGAAAAAAGAAGATCGCCCACGTATTACACAGGCGATTGCAGATGCTCGTGAACATGGTGATTTAAAAGAAAATGCTGAATACCATGCTGCGCGTGAACAACAAGGTTTGATTGAAGCACGCATAAAAATGTTAGAAGGTATTTTGAGTCATGCACAAATTATTGATGTTTCAAAACTCGAGGCACACGGAAAAATAGTCTTTGGCGCGACAGTGAAGCTGTTGAATATAGACACGGATGAAGAGGTTTTGTATCGGATTGTCGGCAACGAAGAGTCTGATGTAAAAGAAAATAAAATTTCAATTAATTCTCCAATTGCTCGCGCATTAATAGGCAAAGAAGAAGGAGATGAGGTGGTTGTGCAGGCCCCAAGTGGAGAAATTGAGTATGAAATTTTAGAGGTTCTCTATATCTAGTAGTGATTTAACGAGCTGGCGCAACTGAGTGGTATGGTTGATAAAAAAAGTTTATAAGCATTGGATTATATTCTATAAAAATCGGCTTGCAATTTAGGTGGAAACGCGTCAGAATTATCAGCGCTAGAGAGGCAAAACCTATTTTGGAGTATTCAATGAAACAACTAACTCTTAAAGCTTTGTTTCTATCAGCGGTAGCAGCATTCTCTATGAATGCAAATGCTTCTTCTGTATATGATCAATGCGTGAGTGATGCCGCTAAACTTATCGAAGCCGGTAAGAATGGTGGTTTAAATGCGGCGAAAGAAGTCCAACAGTCTACGACTATGGATCAATGCAAAGCAGCACTTACTGAGATCGAAGCAAAGTATGAAAATAAGTGGCGCTATGAAGAAAATGGTAAGCAGTATGTCGTTGCTCCTTACTCAGTAATGTCAGAAGCTGATCGTGAACAATGGGCAACCTTGTTCAATGCGATTGACACCAAAAACTTCATGGGTGTTCGTTTCTTGATGGCTGTTTACTACCGTCAATAATTTTATTGATTGTAGGTGATGCATCTCGAAAGCCGGCTTAACAGCCGGCTTTTTTATTGGTTAAATTTTAGCGTAAGAAGGTATTGATGGTAGCCGCAAAACACAATTTATTTGAACAGGTTTACGCCTGTTTAATGTGTTCTGATTTAACTGAAAAGATACAGCGTTTAGATAACTTACTTGATGATTGGTCTGAACGCCGTTTTGAGTTTATACCTCTGCAAAAGGTTGAACGCATCCCGGATCCGGGGCGTCCATCAAAACCTGAGTTGGTTGCTCCTAAAGCCCTAATAAGACGACGGGTAGGTTCTCGAGAAGGACATCTTGCTTTGATGCACTCGATCGCTCATATTGAGTTTAATGCGATTAATTTGGCGCTTGATGCTATTTATCGTTTTCAGCAAATGCCGATTGCTTATTATCAAGATTGGCTGGGGGTAGCTGGAGAGGAAGCTTATCATTTTCAGATGGTTCGAGAGCATTTGTATCACATGGGCTGTGAGTATGGCGATATGCCGGCGCATAACGGTTTGTGGTTAACGACTTATGAAACGGATCATGATGTGATGGTTCGCATGGCATTAGTGCCAAGAACGCTTGAAGCACGAGGCTTGGATGTGACACCACCTATGATAAAGCGGTTGCGAGCGATTGGTGATCATCGTGGCGTTGAAATATTAAAAATTTTATTGCGTGATGAGATTGGTCATGTTGCGGTCGGAACTCGCTGGTATCGTTATGAATGTGAACGACGACAATTAAACCCGTTTGATGAGTTTCAACGTATCCTTAACACTTATTTTCACGGCGATATTCGCGGGCCTTTTAATTATGCCGCGCGTGAACAAGCAGGTTTTTCAGAGCAAGAGATTGCTTGGCTGAAATCAATAGAAAAGCAAACATTTGATTTTAATGATGACTGATCGATTAGCCGAAAAACAGCGACAACGCATTATTTTGCGTCATAAAGCATCTATTGAACGATATGGTTATACGCCAACGGCATTATTTTGGAGTAATCGCGATGTTCAATTGAAACGTTTCGAGGTGTTGTCTCGAATATTACCTAGCTTAAAGCCTGTTCAGCACCAGGCCTGGTCCATCTTAGATGTCGGTTGTGGTTTTGCTGATTTGTATACTTATTTACGAGACAAGGGTTATAACATCCAATACACCGGTGTTGATTTATCGCCAGATATGATTTTTAGTGCTTCCAATATGTATCCTGCCTTAAACTTTTTGCAAGGTGAGTTGGCCGATCAAGACTTTTGTGTGCAATCGTTTGATTTTGTATTTTTATCCGGCGCGTTAAATGAAGTGGTCGATGAAACGGGTGATTACGCTAAGTCTTTGATTCAGAAAATTTATCAGTTAGCGCGTTATGGCGTGGCGTTTAATTTGTTAAATCGACATGATTCATGGATTGCAAGCAGGTCGGATTTACAAAGTTTTTACCCACGAGAGATTGTGGTATTCTGTGAAACATTCGCAAAAAAAGTAGATTGGTGCGCGGATTATTTGCCGAATGACTTTACGGTGTTTCTGAACAAATAGGGTTGGTTAAATGATTCGTTTTGGGGTTGACCTTGGTGGCACAAAAATAGAAATTGTAGCATTAGATTCTCACAATAAAATTGTGTTACGCCAACGTGTTGATACGCCTAAAGGTGATTACATTGCAACATTAGAAGCGATTGTGGCATTAGTTACTGATGCAGAATTTATTTTAGGTTGTTCCGGCTCAGTCGGTATTGGTATTCCCGGTGCATTATCTGGTAAGACCGGTCGAGTCAAAAATGCCAATTCAACTTGGTTAATCGGTGAGGATTTGTTGGCAGATTTGCAGCATCGTTTACAACGTCCGGTTAGGATTGCAAATGATGCAAATTGTTTTGCTTTGTCAGAGGCTCGACAAGGAGCGGCATTTGGAGCGCAAACGGTATTTGGCGTGATCCTTGGAACAGGCTGCGGTGGCGGTTTGGTTGTTAACGGACAAATTATTAATGGTGTCAATTCGATAGCCGGTGAATGGGGGCATAACCCATTGCCATGGAAGCTGGCTATAGAGCATGAAGTGGCTTGTTATTGTGGCCAAAAAGATTGTGTAGAAACTTTTTTGTCCGGCACAGGTTTGGCTAATCGTTATCATCTTACAAACAATGAAAACATTAATGCACTCGAAATAGTCGGCAGGATGCGTCGCGGTGATGAAAAAGCCAGCAGGCTGATGCAGCGTTATTATGATTGGCTGGCACAAGGTTTAGCTGCGGTAATTAATTTATTCGATCCTGAAGTGATTGTGTTAGGTGGTGGGTTAAGCCAAATTCATGAGTTGTATACAGAAGTACCAAGTCGTTGGAGTCGTTGGGTTTTCAGTGATGAAGTATTAACTCAACTAAGGGCACCTCAGTTTGGTGATTCAAGTGGCGTGATTGGCGCTGCTTGGTTATGGGGAGAGGCAGACGATGTCAAAATCTAAGCTGATGATTGCAGCAAATAAGGCGCTTGAATACATAACAAGCCAAAAGTTGGCTTGTACCACCGCTAATTTATCTATCTGGCAGAATTATTTTCTGGGCGAAAATAAAGCGCTGATTTCACGTATTCGCAGTATTCAAAAAAGTGGTCAAGATTTTACCGAGCAAGTAACCAATACTTTGTATGAAGAATATATTTTACGCCAGCATATGCGCCAAAAAATGGGCTTGGATGAAGTCGCTCTGTCGATGATTGAACGCTCTGAAGCGTTACAAAATCATATCCAGTTGTTTTGCCAAAAACTCGCGGAAAAACAAAAAAACTTGCAGGGTATGAAACGTGATTTATCCATGGCTGAAGTTAAAGAGGTTATTAATTTAATTCTGCGCCAAGCATTGCAAGAAATGGACGAAATTGAGCAAGAAGCACAAGAAACTATTTTGTGGTTGGATAAAGGCATGGATAACTTGCAGCAGGCTCGTAATCTTGCGTTAGAGTTTGAAATGAATGTACATCGAGATTTTTTGACCGGGGTGCCGGATCAGCAATATTTCAGAAAGCAGATGGAAGATTTATTAAATAAATCTTTTTCAGGCCTGGTGCATCATCGCAAATTCGTCGTGTTTTATATTAGTCAGTTAGATCACTACAATGAGACCTATTCTTGGCTGTTAGGTGATAGTGTTATCCGTCAAGTAACGAGAGTGATTCAGGAACAGTTGGCTCAATATAGTGGTTGGCAGGTTATGCGTTATGGCGGTGCCGGATTTGTGGTGATGCCGACACCTTCGACCCAAATGTCGAGCTTGGGGATCTTTATTCAATCCGTCATTAGATCAATTGAAAATAAATCACTGGTGATAAAAAGTACTCAGCAAAAACTCAAACAAATAGATCTTTGTGCCTTGTTAGTGCCTTATGAGGTATATGACACATTAGATGAAGTTGAGACAAAAATTAAACAGGGTATTGAGCGTTTTAAAACCTCAGCGGTGACCCATAGCATGGTGCTGGATTTATCGGAGGAAGCGGTAGCTTAAATGGAACAACTGAATTCACTGACTGAATTAGATCAACGGATTAATCAACAACCAGGCCTGGTTGTGTTGTTTGGTGGTCAGCAATGCGGCGTTTGTCAGGTCATTAAACCGAAATTAGCTCAAATGTTGGCTGAAACCTATCCCGATATGCAATGTGTTTATATTGATTGTCAGCAAACACCTGAATTATGTGCACAAAAATCAGTGTTTAGTTTGCCGGTCGTTCATGTGTATTTCGATGGACAGCGTTTTATTGAAAAAGCACGCAGTTTTAGTTTGCCCGGTTTGATGGCCGAAATGCAACGTCCTTACACCATGATGTTTGGTTGAGGCTTGAGCACCAGGCCTGGTGGCTTTAAATCTCAACCAAATTTATAGTGTTTACGTACTGCAGTTTTAATATGCCATTTACAATGTAAACCTTCTGGAAATACGACTAAATCACCGGCTTTAATTAACACGGACTCTCCCTTGTCAGTTATGACTTCTACTTCACCTTCTAACAAGTAACAGGTTTCGGTTACATCATAAAACCAGTTGAAACTTGAGGCTTCTTTCTGCCAAATAGGCCAGTTCATTACCCCCATTTTTGCTAACTCGGCATTAGAAAGGTTGGTTTTGACTTGAATACTCATCATAAGGAATTCCTTGGGTTTTTATGCTATTGGCCGTTAATATAATAATCAATAATATTTTAAGGTGGTGATGTTATGTTTGTGGTTTATACACCGGAAGGGCGCAATTTTATCGGCTCTGATCCTCGGCGACAAATTGATCCTGCATCGAAAATTAACCCGGTAACCGGACTGGATTTTAGTGACACGATGATGGATCTTGATAAAACCGATCCGCAGCGTTATGTATTGCATCAGCGTACACACCATGCGTTAAATCAATATCAAAAACAGCTGGACATAATGTCAGATCGTCACGTTGTTGTTACAGTCGGGGAGATTATGACAACACCGGTTATTAGTTTGTCACCGCAGGCAACCTTGACTGATGCGTGGCAAATTATGCAACAACGCAAAATTCAGCATGTGCCGATTGTAGATAGTGAGCAGTTGGTGGGGATTTGTTCTTCTCAAGAATTGTTACGTTATGTGATTGTTAACCAAAAAAATCAGATAGAAACACCCGCGGATAGACCGAT
>DIJW01000109.1 GCA_002421475.1 Thiomicrospira sp. UBA5634
CTTGGCGATTTCCAACATTGCGCTGGCTAAACGACGCCAATGATTTTCTTGCTTATACGCGCCATACAAAGTGAGTGCCGCTGTGCCCAACATCAGTTGCACAAAGAAAATGTGCAACGCAAAAGTTAAAACACCCAAGCCGACAAACACAATCGGATAGAAGGGGACGCCCGCTGGATTGCGCAGGGCGTACATCATTTCTGTTAATTGCATAGGTTCCATTATTTATTCTCCTCTGCAGATGATTTCATGCTTACCACCAGGCCCGTCGTGCCCTTGGGGTATGGTTGCGCTGGTTGTTGCGCCAATTTTCCGGCTTCACGTTGTGCGACTTCTTTAGCAATCGCCGCTTGATTGGCCGCTAAACCGCCGTCGTTATTCATTACCAAATACGCTGAAATGGCTTGAATTTCCGATTCCAACATCGGCATTTTCGGCATATAAGCAATCGTTCCAGGCACAATTGCACCGCGAATATAACGTTCCATCACTTCTTGTGTGACACCTTCAGGGAAGTAGCGGTGTAGCGGACGAATGCCTGAATCTGATACCGAATGACAGTTAGAACAATAAGTCATGGTGATAAATTCACCCGCTTGAATCCTATTGCTGTCATTCACTTCACGCAGATGCTCTGGGGTAAACGGATGAGCCTGCAAAATCCCGACTTTTTCGATAATCGGTAATTGCGATTGAATATCCATGCCCGGTACATCGCGCCCAATCACTTGGTTGGAATACACATACTGACCTGCAACCCAAGGCTTACGCATGGATTCACGCGCGGTTTCTTCCGGCCATAAACCGGCCACCAAAATCACAATCGCCATAAAACCCGCAACACCTGAAATTAATGTGCGCGGCTGAATCATGGTCATAATGAAATACGCCAAGGTGATCGCCAATACAATCATAATGCTTGGGTAGAAGTAATCCGGTAAACGGTTTTCCATCACCAATAACGCATAACTCGGTACGGTATGTAAATAAAGTTGGAACAACGCTGCACCAATTAAGGTGGCGATAATGCCCAACCAACCTAATTTACGCGCCATTTCTTTTTTGAATGCCGCATCTTTAATCGTCGCCACTACAATGCCGCCGACCACTGCAGTCATCGTCATCATAAATGCCATACGCATCGCCATTTGAATAAAGGTGTTATCGCCATAGAAACCAAGTAAATAACCGCCTTGTTCAAACCAAGCTTCTTTCCCCGGCACCATCATAAATGACAGAATACCGACGATAATCACCATGGTTGCCAGCGACGCCATACCGAAAATCACCGAGATTTTCATGTGCGTTTTCTTATCGACCTTGCCGACCAAATACACAATCATGTAAATACCGACCACTTCGATCACGAAAAACACCCATTCTGTTGCCCATTTCCATACAAACGAATGGATCAACGCGCCGATGCCGTTCGGACTCGCCACAGTGGTCGAATACCAAATACCTACCCCGGTTAACGACCCGGCAACATAGGTGAATACCAATAAAAACAAACCAAACTTTTTAACAAAGTCTAAATAATCATTGTTGTCTTCCTTGTAAGCCCGCCAAGACAAATAAGCGAACAGTAACGCCGCACCCACCGAAGTATGCGAAGCGAGTACGTGAAAGGTGGCGATAAAGCCAACCACCCAGCCAGAACCTACCATCGGTTCGAACCAGGTTGGAAACAAGCTAATCAGTTCCATAACGTAGATCCTTGTTGATTAAAAATGAGTAAAATTCAAGTTTATAGGGTAAATACTGCGAATGAAAACAGTATGACCTAAACTTTGATATTTTTTTACCATGTTGCAAAGTGTATATAAAATTAATGAATGACATGATTCATAATTTTTATGCTTAATGTTTGAAAAATTTAATCACCCCTCGTTTTTGTAGGTTTATTGGTCGCCAACTGGCCTGCTAAAAAACCTCTGTCATTGCGAGGAGTGAAACGACGCGGCAATCTTCAAACCTAACCACCAGGCCTGGTTGCCAATTGCTATAATGTGCGCAATAACAAATCAGGAGAACTCACGTGCATATTCATATCCTCGGTATTGCCGGCACTTTTATGGGTGGCATCGCCCAACTCGCCAAAGCCAAAGGTCATCAAGTGACCGGTTCAGATAAAGCGATTTACCCGCCGATGAGCACCCAGCTAGAGCAAGCCGGAATCGAGGTGATGGCCGATGACGATGTGAGTTTTCTGCAAAATCCGCCAGATCAAGTGGTGATCGGCAACGCTATGAGTCGTGGACGCGTCGCGGTTGAAGCCACCCTTAACGCCCAGCAGGTTTACACCTCCGGCCCACAATGGTTGGCGGAAAATGTGTTGCATGATCGCTGGGTGATTGCGATTGCCGGTACTCACGGCAAAACCACCACCAGCGCCATGGTCGCTTGGATTTTGGAATATGCCGGATTAAATCCCGGCTTTTTGATTGGCGGCGTGCCGGAAAACTTTGGCGTCTCCGCACGTTTGGGGGCGAGTCCGTTTTTTGTGGTCGAAGCCGATGAATACGACACCGCGTTTTTCGACAAACGCAGCAAGTTTGTGCACT
>DIJW01000208.1 GCA_002421475.1 Thiomicrospira sp. UBA5634
CAGTCGTTTATACGCTAAACGGTTACAGGCGTTAGACCCGGAAAAGGTCGGTAAAGATCCGAAAACCCGCTTGCAAGAATGGCTGCAAGCGCAACAAGAGCCGTTGCCTGAATATAGTATTATTAGTGTGAATGGCGCGGCACATGCGCAGAATTTTACCGTGGCGTGTTATGTAGCCAAACTTAATACTAAATTTGAAGCGACCGACACCAGTCGACGTAAAGCAGAACAAAAAGCCGCTGAATTTGCGCTGGAAGCGCTAGGACAACTATGACAGAACAAGATTTAACCCTACCAGGCCTGGTGCCGATTCCGACCGAATTCTCGGAAGATTTTCAAGCCGGATTTGCGGCGGTTATTGGGCGTCCAAACGTTGGTAAATCGACCTTGATGAATGAAATGCTTGGGCAAAAACTGAGTATCACGTCACACAAACCCCAAACAACGCGCCACCGTATTCATGGCATTTATACTGCGCCGACCCATCAAATTGTGTATGTCGATACGCCGGGTATGCATTTAGGTGGTCAAAAATCGATCAACCGTTATATGAACCGCGCGGCGAAAAGCGCGTTTGTGGATGTTGATGTGATTTTGTTTGTGGTGGAAGCGGGGCGCTGGACTAAAGAAGATCAAGCGGTTGCGATGCAACTCAAAGGCGTCGAAGCGCCGATTGTTTTAGTTGTAAATAAGGTCGATAATTTTAAGCAAAAAACCGATTTATTGCCTTATTTACAGTCCTTAAGCGGCAAGGTTGATTTCAGTACGGTGATTCCGGTGTCGGCGTTTAAGAAAAACGGTTTGGATTTAATTGAAAAAGAAATCCTTAAATATCTGCCTAAACAACCGGCTATTTTCCCTGAAGACTATATTACCGATCGTTCAACCAAGTTTTTGATTGCTGAGATTGTGCGCGAAAAATTGATGCGTTCATTAGGTGACGAAGTGCCTTATGGCGCTACGGTCGAAATCGAACGTTTTGAGCAAGACCCAGAAACGCAGCGTTGGGAAATCAGTGCGTTGATTTTGGTTGAGCGCGAAGGCCAAAAACGCATTGTGATTGGTGACAAGGGCGAAAAAATTAAGCAAATGGGAATCGACGCACGTAAAGACATGATTGCGTTGCTGGAAAACCGCGTGCATTTAGAACTGTGGGTTAAGGTGAAAGAAAACTGGTCGGATGATGAACGTGCGTTGGCCAGTTTAGGTTACACCGACTCGATTTAATCGAGGTGTGCTTAGTATGATTTATCAGCAGCCTGCGTTTGTTTTGCACAGTCGGCCGTACCGCGAAACCAGTGTGATGTTGACGTTTTTTACCCCGGAGTTCGGTAAACTCAACGCCACAGTTCGCGGGGTACGTTCTGCCGGTAAACGTGCAGCGCAAAAGCAGGCCTGGTTGCAACCGTTTCAAGCGTTGCAAATTCAATGGCGCGCGGCGGAACATAGTCACAGCGAATGGATCAATCCGCAAAACTTTGAACCGCACGGCTTGGCTTTTGCGCTCAAAGGTGAAGCCAGTTTGTGCGGCTTGTATTTGAATGAGTTGTTATATCGTTTGTTACAACCTTGTTCGCCGATGGTAGGGTTATTTGTTCACTATCAGCAAACGCTGCAAGCCTTAGCGCAAGCGACGGATCGCGAGCACCAGGCCTGGTGCTTACGCCAGTTTGAGTTAGGTTTATTGGCTGATTTGGGTTATGAGTTAGATTTAACTCATGATCATCAGCGCCAGCCGTTGGTTGCGGATATGCGTTATAGTTATAACCCACAGCTAGGTTTAATTCGACTCCACCATGTGGCGCAGGATGAATGGAGTTTGAGTGGGGACTGTTTAATCAAACTGGCGCAACAGCATTTTTGTAGCGACTGTTTGCCAGCATGGAAACAGTTGATGCGTCGCGTTTTACAGCCGCATTTGGGGCACAAACCCTTGGCGACACGCCAACTTTTTAAGTCTTATTAATTTTCTTTTATTCACTTTATCCTTAGGTAAGTCAGTTATGAATTCCATTTTTCTAGGTTTGAATATCGATCACGTTGCTACGTTACGTCAAGCACGCGGTACACGTTACCCTGACCCGATTAAAGCGGCATTAGATGCGGAAATGGCCGGAGCTGACAGTATTACCCTACATTTGCGTGAAGACCGTCGTCATATTCAAGATGAAGATGTGTATCGTTTGATGGCCTGTTATCAAACCAAGGTGAACTTGGAAATGGCGGTGACTGAAGAAATGCTGGCGATTGCCTGTAAAACGCAGCCTGAAGATGTGTGTTTAGTGCCGGAAAAGCGTGAAGAATTGACTACTGAGGGCGGTTTGGATGTCGCCGGCCAACAGGCCTGGTTGACCGAAGCTTGCGCACGTTTAAAAGCAGCTGGTTGTCGCGTATCGTTATTTATTGACCCGGATGAAACTCAAATTCGCGCCGCTAAAGCGGTTGGTGCGCCGGTGATTGAATTACATACCGGCACTTATGCTGAACTGACTAAACCGGCCGAAGTGGCGGCGGAACTTGAACGTATTCGTCATGCGGCGGAGTTTGCACACAGTTTAGGCCTGGTGGTGAATGCCGGTCATGGTTTGCATTATCACAATGTACAAGCGATTGCGGCGATTAAAGTGATTGAAGAGCTTAATATTGGTCACGCGATTGTGGCGCAAGCGGTGTTTTCCGGCCTGCCGGCTGCCGTGCAAGAAATGAAACGTTTAATGGTGGAAGCACGCCAGCAAGCGTATTTAACGGATGCGGTGTAACGCCGGCGATGGTCATTGGAATTGGCACTGACATTGTTGATGTAGAGCGCATCGCCGGACTTTGGCAACGCCAAGGCCAGCGGTTTGCTGAACGTTTATTATCAAGCGCTGAATTGGTGGAATTGAGCGATAAAGCTTATCCGGAGCGTTTTTTAGCGAAACGTTGGGCTGCAAAAGAGGCAATCAGTAAGGCGTTGGGAACCGGTATTTCGCAAGGCGTCAGTTTTTCTGATATGACGATTGGTCATACTGAATTGGGTCAGCCGACTGTTGTATTAGAAGGTGGTGCGTTGCGACATGCGCAAAAACTTGGCATTGAAAGTTGGCATTTGTCGATTAGTGATGAAAAAAATCACGCGGTTGCTTTCGTGATTGCAGAACAATAAAAAACCACCAGGCCTGGTAACGTTAAACAAACCAGGCCTGGTGGTTTAGATGCCCAAGTCTTAATTAAACCGTTATTTTAAACCGGTTAAGGTTTGGGTCAGTTTTAATGAGACTTCCGTTGCGAAGTCCCCCATTAATTCTTCCATCAGTGACTTTTCTTGCTCGTAGTGACGTAAACGATTAACGCCGATGACATCACGCGCCACACTGCCAATATCCCCTAAACCGTCAATTAAACCCATTTCAACGGCTTCGTCGCCTAACCAAACCAAACCGCTAAATATGTCTTTGTTTTCTTTTAAACGTTCGCCGCGACCTTGGCGCACGACATCAATAAATTGTTGGTGAGTGCGTTCGAGAACCCGTTTTTGGAAAAATTCTTTTGCAGATGGGTCTTCTTTGCCAAACGGATTAATGAAGCTTTTGTGTTCACCGGCAGTCATTGAACGGTTTTCGATACCCATTTTGTCCATTAACTCGGTAAAACCAAAGCTGTCAAAACGCACACCGATTGAACCAATGATGGAGCCTTTGTCGGCATAGATTTCATCGGCAGCGGCGGCAATGTAATAACAGCCGGACGCACACATATCTTCGGCAACCACATACACCGCTTTATGGTGCAATTTTTTCAGGCGGGTAATTTCATCATTAATTAACGCCGATTGAACCGGACTGCCGCCCGGTGAGTTCATATATAACAATACCGCACGCGAATTTGAGGCTTCAAAAGCTTCACGTAATAACGGATTGATGGTTTCCGCGCTGGTGCGGCTGTTTGGCATGATCGAACCTTGGATTTTGACGACTGCAACAT
>DIJW01000060.1 GCA_002421475.1 Thiomicrospira sp. UBA5634
GGTAACAACATGAATCGGCGGTATATCATGGTTGGTTTTTTTCACCAATACGGTACTGAGTGAATGAAAAAATGCACCACCGATGGCAACTAAGAGACCGGCAATTTGCAAATTGGCCTGATGGGTTTCAATATTAGGCGCAAACAACACAATTAAACCGCCCAAGCTGACAAAAATGCCGACTACTTTGTTGCGCGTTAGTTGATGGCCGGCCAACATAAAATGCACCAGCACGCCGGTCATAATCGGCGTTAAACCCCAGATCAAAGCTATCCAGCCGGAAGGCATAGTTTGCGCGGCCCAATAGATTGGCGTCATGCCGCCGAGTAACCCGATTGCAGCGGCACCATAGACTTTTAAAGCCGGTAAACGAAATGAAAAAGATTGATCAGTAAACCACAGTACCAGCGGCAAAATAACGATGGCACTTAAACTTAAACGTGATGCGACCCCAAAAAACCAATCAGCCTCACCACTCCAGCTGATCGCCAGCGGGGTCGTTGTCCAGATGGCTACTACGGCAAAATAAGCGAAGATAACACGCATAGATTTCTCGGTTTAAAAATAGCGTTGAAGGGTTAAAGCGTTTCAAACTGGCCAATGGCACGGTTTTTATGCACTGCATTGGCATTAAAAAGCTGTCCGTGCATGGTGATCCAAACACCGGCAGGTACGGTTTGTGCCGCCATTAACGCGCAACCGAGATTAAACGAGGCATCGGAATCACCAAGGCGGAAAGGGCGCATTGCTCCTGTGAACACGATGGTTTTATTAGCCAGTTGTGTCATATCTTGTATCAGGCGTTGAGCGCTTAATGTCATGGTGTCTGTACCGTGGGTAATAACAATCTTCTGCTCGGTGCTGTTTAAGCAGGCCTGGTGCAACATATCACGATCCGTTGCATCCATTTCCAAGCTGTCTTTAAGCATTACAACTTGTTGACGTATCGCCAGTAAACTGTTGGCTTGATTAAGGATTTCCGGCAGATGCGTTTGGCTAAAAGTTAACTCACCGCTAATCGGTGCATAGTCTTTATCGAGTGTGCCGCCACAGATAAGAAGTGCGATATTGGTTTTCATGATTGACGTAAAATTCCGCGCACAATTCCCAAAATTTCGATATCTTCATTTTTGAGGATAATAGGGTTCATATCCGGGTTGGCCGGCTGTAAACGCACACCTGATTTCTCAACGAAAAGACGTTTCATGGTGACTTCTTCCTGATTGATTCGCACTACCACCGACTCACCGTTTTCGGCTGAACTGCGGCGTTCAATAATGACAATATCGCCATCCTGAATATGCTCGTCAATCATCGAGTTTCCTTTAACACGCAAGGCAAAGGTTTCCTTTTTTACCATGGTTTTGGGTACGGATACCGTGTCGTAGTCCAGCTCCATCTGAATTGGTTGACCGGCTGAAGTCCAGCCTAATAACGGAATTTCAACAAACTCAACATCCAGCATTTCTAATGGATCAGTTGCCTGCAATTGCAGTTTTTGTTGTCGTTTGGGTATTAAATAAGCTACGTTACCCATACTTCACCTCGCGTAAAGTTATGTTAAGTTTTTTTGGGAAATACTTGTTTAAAGGGTTTTACTTCGACATATTCATAAACCCCGGCTTGCATATAGGGATCAGCCTCCGCCCATGCATTAGCAGATTGCAGAGTGTCGAATTCAGCCACAATTAAACTGCCGCTAAATCCGGCTTCGTTGGTTTCGGTAGTATCAATATTGGGGTTTGGACCGGCTAATACTAAACGACCTTCGGCATCTAAGGCCTCCAAACGCGCAATGTGTGCCGGACGTGCTTGTTTGCGCAGCGGCAGACTGTCTTCGATATCGTAAGCAAAAATGGAGTAAAGCATCAGGTTCACCTAAAATGTGGAATATTGGTTAATGGTATTAGGGTTTTTCTTGTTGTTCGTTAGCTGAATCAATCGAGGTTTTTTCATCGGTTTCTTGAGTATAACGGCTGATATAAAGCCCTTGCAAGATGATAAACAGGAAGGTTAAACCCATTAAACCAAACAGTTTAAAGTTTACCCAAGTATCGAGCGAAAAGTTGTAATACACCCACAGGTTAACTAAGCCGCTGAATATAAAAAAACCGATCCATAAATAACTCAAACGTATCCAAATCTGGTCAGGCAGTTGGATAAGCTGATCCATCATGCGGCGCACCACCGGTTTTTTGCCAAACAGAAAGTGGCTGGCAAAAAATACCAACGCAAAACCCCAGTTAACCACGGTCGGTTTCCATGCAATAAAGGTTTCGTCCTGTAAAATTAAGGTTGCCCCGCCGAGCACAACAATTAAAACCAATGTAATTAAGTGCATTTTTTCGACTCGGCGATGACGGCCATACATATAAGCAACCTGCGCAATGGTAGCGACGATCGCCACACCGGTTGCAACATAGATGTCGTACATCTTAAAGGCGATAAAAAATAGGATAACGGGAAACAGGTCAAATAATAATTTCATAACTTGGTGAGTCAGCTCTTGGTTTAAACAGGGTAAAAGACTGGTGTTAAACAGCCTGTGCTAATAGAATGCTTCATTCTAAAGGGGAATGGATTGGAATGAAAGTTGATTTTCACTGCCATACTAGCGCTTCAGACGGGACTTTAACCCCTGTTGAAGTGGTAGATTTAGCACTCGAAAAACAGATTGAGTGGTTAGCCATCACCGATCACGATACCACCGCTGGTTATGAGCAGGTTAAAAACTATGCGCTTGAACGCGGCTTAAAGCTGTTGTCGGGGGTTGAAGTATCGGCAGATTGGCAAGGTAAAACCGTGCATATCGTTGGCTTAAATGTGGATGTAAACTCGCAGGTATTACAGACTATGCTGAGCGATATTCGCCAAATACGCTGGTTACGCATTGAAGAAATGAATGCCAAACTGATGAAAAAAGGCCATCCTTGCGCAATGGATGCCGTGCGCAAGCTGGTAGGTGATGGGGTTGTCGGCCGCCCGCATTTAGCTCAGGTCTTAGTTGATAGGCAATATGTGCCTTCAATCAGCAAAGCATTTGATAAGTTTTTAATTAAAGGCAGACCAGGTTATGCCGATGCAGCTTGGCCAAGTTTGCAAACGGTGGTTGAAACCCTTGTTGTCGCCGGTGGTATCGCGGTGGTGGCACATCCGGGGCAGTATAATTTGACCAGTCGTAAACTTAATTTATTACTGCAAGATT
>DIJW01000217.1 GCA_002421475.1 Thiomicrospira sp. UBA5634
CTGGGTGGCGATACCGGCGTGATCCGTACCTGGCTGCCAAAGAGTTGGTTTGCCTTGCATACGATTTAAACGGATTAAAGTGTCCATGATGGTGTCTTGGAAAGCATGACCCATGTGCAAACTGCCGGTGACGTTCGGCGGTGGAATCATAATGCAATAGGGGGCTTTGTCTGAGTCCGTATTAGGTGCGAAGTAACCGGCGTTTTCCCAAGCTTGGTACCACTTGGCTTCAATCGTTTTCGGGTCGAAATGCTTTTCCATGATCTTGAATTCGTTTCTGAGTAAAAAATGGCGTTAATTATAGCAAGCTGAAACGATTCAGTGCGAGGGAATCGCATGGAACAATAGGTGTCAGTGAAAATTTTGTTGTTATTAAAGGAGCACCAGGCCTGGTGCTCATAGAATTAGAAAAAAAGTTTAACTCGGCGGGTTAAGTTGGCTGGCGGTGGAGGTATTGCGGCGAAACCAACCGGCAATGCTGGCGCGTGGGTGTAATGTGGGCTTGACTTCATGCGGGTGTTGCTCGCTCATAAACACCACCATGGTCCCCATTTTTGGCGTTACAGTGCCGATGACTTCGGTGTCCTCGTCATTAAACATCACCAGTTCGCCACCCCAGCCAGCTTGCCAATCCGGGTTTAAATAAATGACGGTGGTTACCATACGGTTGGCCGCACCGCGAAAACTGTCGCGATGTTTTTTGTAGAAGTCGCCGGGGGAGTAGAGTGCGTAATGGGCTTCGTATTCAAATAGGCCTAAAAAAAGCTGACGGTTAAGTTCAGTTTGCAGTTGCGCCATTAGGTTTAAAAACTCGGTTTGAGTTGCGCTTTGTCCTTCAATCCAGTGAATGCTATCGCGACGAATGGTTTCGTTTTTTTGGTGTTCTTGGCCGCGGCCAATGCCAGCTTGTTGCAGCTCACCTTGCTGATCAAGTTGTTGAACTTCGTTCAGCAATTGCGTGCAGAGTTGGTCTGGTATAGCGTTTTCCCAGATGTACCAACTTTGTTCAACCAAAGCGTCAATGGCGTTATTTAATTTGGCGGGATCGAGTTGAATGGACAATTAAAGTGCTCTCAAAGAAGGATTGGCGAATTATCCGACTGAGTGGTTTTTTTTGCAAGCGAAGATAGGATGCCTCGAATAACCATTGATGAAGTTTAAGCTACGCGTAAACAAAAACGCCCTCAAAAGAGGGCGTTGTAAGTACCGGGCTAAAATTAGCCAAGCAGTTGTAACACGTTAGATTTGTCTTGGTTGCCTTTTGCTTGCATCATAATGCTGGCTTGCATCAGAGCATCGTTACGAGCTTTATCCGTCGAGGCACGTGCCATGTCGGTATCGAGAATTTGACTACGGCTGGCGTATTCACTTTGTTGGCTTGTTGCCATATTCGAGATAGCAGAGTACAAACCATTTTGCTGTGCACCAAACTGCGCCTGACTTGTGCTTAAAGATTCCGTTGCCTTTAGTAACGACTCCATTGCCAAACTGGCATTGGCAGGATTGCTGATATCCATGCCTGTTAATCCAAGTGTATCGGTTGTCAAAGTTGGCATATTTAATGTACTGTTGTTATCAGCACCTAAGGCAATATTGATTTGAGGGTTTTGACCGTCGAACAATGAAATCTCATTAAATTTGGTCGTTGTTGCTGTACGGTTAATTTCTTGCATTTGCTGCTGAAACTCGGTGTTCAACATATTACGTTGCGATGCACTTAAAGTCCCGTTTAAGGATTGGACTGATAATTCATACATACGCTGAACACTGTTGACCATGCCTTTGGTTGCACCGTCAGCGGTTTGCAATAACGACATGCCATCATTCGCGTTACGCATACCAACCGATTGCTCCATGATTTCAGTTGTCATGCCAGTTACAACAGCTAACCCCGCAGCATTATCCGCAGACGTGTTGATCTGTTTGCCAGAGGCGATGCTTGTCATTGCCGGGTTATAACTGGCGTAAGGTGATCCTAATGAATTAACTGAATCTACACTCATGGTAAATCTCCTAAGATTTTGTGAGTTACGTCTCTATAATACACGGGTTATTTTAAAAGTTAAAGGAAATGTAATGTCTTGTTGTGGAAAGGGTTTTTGTAATTTTCAGTTTCCGGATGGACCACCTTTAACGGATTATTCGGTCACGAATTTGAATGCGCAGTATTTGTTTTTGCCTTATGGCACTTTGTTACAAAAAGGCGAAATTGTGCGTTTATGGATGGAGTCGGGGAAAACAAAAAGTGTGATTGTGGAAGCGAAGTGGCCTATTCAGTTTGATGCACAAGGTGCGCATGCTGTGGGGCGCGATCAAGAGTTACCATGGCAACTGGTAGCAATGGATACCGGGTTTGAGTTGGAGGATATTTTACATTGGCCAATGCATGATTTGGCGAACCCGAATGAAATACCAGTGGTGTTAGAGTTTCGTCATCCGATTGAAGTTAAACCCAGTCTTAAACTTCTGTTTTTACAGTTCCTTTATAAGATGCGCAATTTGTAATTTAAGTATTACTTTAGGGGCACCAGGCCTGGTGGTGGATAAAAAAAACCACCCAAGCCTGTTAAGACGTGAGTGGTTAAATCAAGCCCTTAAAGCAGCATGAACCGTTAAAGGCAGGGCGTATTGCTACGCAGAGGAGGAAGACGGATTAGAAGCCGGCAAATAGTTGTAGCATGGTCGTAACAGTCAGTTTTGACGCACGAGCATCAACAGCAGAGCCGCTTTCCATTGCATGGAATAACTCTAAACGTAGATTTTGTGACGGCAGATACATAAAACCGATGGTGGTTTTATTTTGTTCGCTGTTTGTAGCGGCGCCGTTATCCATGATGCGGTGCGCGATAAACGCATTCGCTTTATTAGGCATAAATCCATACTGCAGTAATA
>DIJW01000025.1 GCA_002421475.1 Thiomicrospira sp. UBA5634
ATTACTAAACAATCAACTGACACCAGTATTACGATTGAGCACGGTGCATACAACAGCGGAAAATCAGCCATAGCAACCGGGTTAAAACTTGGTAATGCGCGTTTTTTTGTTAATGCTTCACACCTCACGACCGAAGGCTTTAGTGCTCAAGCGCCGGTTGATGAAAGCATCAATCAGTACGAAAAAGATGGCTACACCCATAGCAATATCGCTTTACGTGCCGTTGTACCGCTGGCAAAAAACCAACAGCTAACATTGGCGCATAACGCCACCGATGCATTGGCCAACTACGATGGCTGGGGGGCGCCGGATGCGATTAAACGTTCAAAAAATCGCACTGACTTGAGTCAAATCAGCTACCAGGTTGCGAATACCAAATTCTCTGCTGAACAGTCAGCATTTAGCACTAAACAACTGGATGAAGGCACTCCCGATATTGTGCGCGGCCAAACACGCACCGTGCAACTGAGCCAGCAACTTAACACGTTATTATTGGGCGCGGCCTACACTGAAAACCAAGCGAGTTCGGATAAGTATTCTTGGGTGGCAACTGACAACGTATTATTAGAAAAACAGACTTACACCCGCTCTGTTTTTGCCACCCACAGCACCCGTTGGCGTTATTTAATTTTTAACGAAGCACTGCGTTATGACGACTACAGCAATTTCGGTTCTGAGCTAACCGGAAAATTGGGTGTCAGACTCGACATTACGCCCAATCAATCTTTCGCATTTAATTATGGCACGGCTTATAACGCGCCAAATATTATTCAAATGCTGAACCCTTGGGGCACGGCCAACCCGGATTTAACGCCGGAAAAATCCACCGAATCCAGTGTCACTTATACCCTGCACGGTTTAACTCTGAGTTATTTTGATAAACAAGTCAGCGATTTGATTGATTGGGATTTGGTTTCTAGCCAATACCAAAACAAAGACGGCAAAACCAATATAAAAGGTGTGGAAGCAACGTATAAAATTGATTTTAAACAAGGGCAGATTCGCGCAAATTACAGCCATTTAACCACCGAAGATGCAAATGGCGATCCACTATTACGTCGGCCGGAAAACCAACTCGGCCTCGATTTAAACTGGTACGCGACTGATCGACTCGACTTGAATCTTAATGCACAATATATCGCCACTCGCAGCGGTCATGTCGCTGACATAACCGAACACTATAATGTTTGGAACGGCGTGATTAATTACCAGATCGACAAGTCAGTGAGTGCTTATTTAAAAGTGAATAATCTACTCAATCGTTACTACCAAGTGGTTGAAGGTTATGCCAGGGCTGAACGCAGTGCCTATTTGGGTTTAACCGCAACTTTTTAAGGAAAGGCAGATGACCAACACCCTCATGATTCAAGGTTGCACTTCCGATGCGGGCAAAAGCACGCTGGTAGCGGGTTTGTGTCGGGTGTTGGTGCGGCGCGGTTTTAAAGTCGCGCCGTTTAAACCGCAAAATATGGCGCTCAATAGCGCCGTGACAGCCGATGGTGGCGAAATTGGTCGGTCGCAGGCGTTACAAGCGCAAGCCGCCAATATTGCCCCCACGGTTCACATGAATCCGGTGTTGCTCAAACCCAATAGCGATACCGGTGCGCAAGTGATTTTACAAGGTCAGTCGATTGGCAATCTTAACGCCCTCGACTACCACCAATACAAACCGAAAGCCGCGCAAGCTGTATTCGATTCTTTTCATATTCTGTCAAAACAATATCCGCTGATTGTGGTCGAAGGCGCAGGTTCGCCCGCCGAAATCAATTTACGCGAAGGCGATATCGCTAATATGGGCTTTGCTGAAGCGGTGGATTGTCCGGTGATTTTAATTGCCGACATCGACAAAGGCGGCGTATTTGCGCATATTGTCGGCACGCTGGCGTGTTTGTCAGAATCTGAAAGGAATCGGATTAAGGGTTTTGTGATTAACCGTTTTCGTGGCGATATTGCACTACTGCAAGACGGCTTAGATTGGCTGGAGCAACAAACCGGCAAGCCAGTGCTGGGCGTGTTGCCTTACTTGCATGGTTTGCACCTCGATGCCGAAGATGCGGTAGCTTTTAACCACAGAGACACGAAGACACAGAGTGAAAAGAATCTGTTAAAAGTGGTGTGTCCGTTATTGCCGCACATTTCCAACCACACCGACCTCGACCCGCTGATTCAGCATCCGCAAGTTGATTTTCAATGGGTGAAACATAACGAAGCGATTCCACCGGCAGATTTAGTGATTTTGCCCGGCTCAAAAAGTGTCGCGTTTGATTTGGATTGGCTTAAACAGCAGGCCTGGTGGTCGTATCTACAAAAACACCTACGCTATGGCGGCAAACTTATCGGCATATGCGGCGGCCTACAAATGCTAGGGCAACACATCGAAGACCCGGAACAGATCGAATCCGATCAAACCGTCATACCAGGCCTGGCGCTAATGCACTACACCACCCGTTTTTACCCACAAAAACAACTCATCAATCGCAGCGGTTTATTGCAACTACCAGGCCTGGTGGAAACAGTCAAAATCAGCGGCTATGAAATC
>DIJW01000146.1 GCA_002421475.1 Thiomicrospira sp. UBA5634
TTCAAAGCCCACCATTTTGTGTCCAAGATGGGTTTCTATGCCTTTTTTAGCCAGCATGGCTAATAATTTAGCCGGTACTTTTTCACCCAAACGTTTGCCGGGCTCGGCGGCGGGATTAAAGAAAACAATTTTAAATTTGTCGCGACGGCCTTGGCGGCGAAGCAGGGTATCAATACCAAGCAAAAATTCAAACATCGGACCGCCACGCATAGCGGAAGGTTCATTAGGATTCGCACCGAAGCCAATGGCAATCGTACCGGATTCTATTGCTGCTAAACGGTCACGGATTTGCTCGGCGGCGGGAATGCCTTCGCAGGGCGTAATGATGTGTTCAATACCCAGTAGTTTTTTGATAAACCGACCACCACTGGCAATGATTAAGCCATCGTTTTGAAACTCACCTTTATCTGTGATAACTGTGCGGCCATTATTTGAAATGGTTTCTACAGAGGCTTGGATGTATTCAACACGTTGACGGTTAAAGAAATTGTGTAGGTCAACTCGTAAGTCATCAGCTTGACGAATTTTTGACGGAATCCAAATTAGACTAGGTAGATAAATCAATTCTTGTTTGGGAGAGATAACTTGAATCGTGACTTCTTGCCAACGTTTTCTGATTTGTTTGACGGCGGTTAGAGCGGCAAAGCCGCTGCCTAGAATGGCGATTTTCATAGAGCTCCCTCAGGCAAATAGATTAACGTTCACTTATGATAGCAGACTTATTATTCTTTTTTAAAGTAAACTTTTTATGCAATACGGCTTAAATTGACCCGTCAGGATTAATTTGAGCTTTCATGACAACTTTGCGAATTTTGCGTGGAGGGGTGCCTATACAAGGCATATGTAGGTCGGTCGGGAAAAAAATCACAAACATATTAGTTTTAACGTGAATCATTTGTCCGGCTACTTGATATAGCGCAAAATCTTTTTCAGCATCGTAAGGTTTTGATGGCGTTTGGTAGGTAAGAGGAACAACTCCCATATACTCTTCACCGGATAAAATGAGTTGTACATCGATATATTTCTTGTGCGCTTCGTATTGACTAGATTCAGCGGCAACAGTCTCATACTCATCCACAATGGCATCTAACTGGTCATTAATGTGGTGACGTCCAATTTCGATGTTGCTGAAATCAGTTTTTTGTAAATAGTCCAAAGCTTGGTCAACAACAGGATGCATGCCTTTATAACGCTGCGCATTTTCTATTCGATCTAAAATCATAACAAACTCTTTTATTAGATTAAGTGAGGTTTATGGCGTGTATTTTACCTGAGCAGCTATGTTATTTAGATAAATTTAAAGAAATAAAGTCAGTGCTTAAAGCCCTTGCTGCGCCCATTGCATTGGAGGCTTGTGGTAAAATTTTGTCTTTTTTAGTTCTTTGATGTGGTGGATGATTTAAGATGCTTTTTGTTTAACGATTTAGTAGCAATAAAATTATGCATCATGTTAATAGCTAACTTCTTAATAAGTGTAGAAATAAATGAATATTAAAATATTGTCCTTTTTAGCGATAGGCATATTTTTCATCGCTGGTTGTGCACAGGTTAAAACAACAAAATTAGGTGATGATGATTATCAGATCAGTCAATATCAAAGTAGCGTTTTAACATCTTATGAAAACCAATCACTGCAACGCCAGGCTGAAAAATTATGTCCGAAAGGGTACAGCTTTTTAAATCGGCAAGCGATAAGTTCAGTTGAGTTTGCCCAACATCATGCCGAGTGCGCACAGGGGCAAAATTGTGGTTACGAATTGCAGTGGCGCATTCGTTGCGGTGAAATACCTCGTGAACCGTTTTCATTATTTGGTAAAACCAAGTAAGTTGGTTTAAATAATTCTAACGTTCGTTTAAAAATTTGAGTTTCTTTATTAAAGAGTACAACCTGATGTCGAACAAGTTACCGTTACAAGTTGCCGAAGACAGTGAAATTGGAATTAGCTTCACCCTGACTTTGATTGATGAAACTTTGATTGATCGGACTGAGCCGGGTGAAATATTTCGTTTTCAAATGGGTGATGGCAGTTTATTGTCTAATTTGGAAGAGTTATTGATAGGTTTAGAAGTGGGGACAACCGGTAAGTTTTTTGTGTCGCCGGACGATGGTTTCGGCTTCCCTGATCCGATGAATGTACATACTTTGTCGCGAGCTGAGTTTCCAATTGAAATGGAGTTGAAAGTCGGTGATGTTGTTGGCTTTGATACACCTACCGGTGATGAAGTACCGGGGATGGTAATGGAAATTAATGAGGATGACATTACGGTAGATTTTAATCATCCGTTAGCGGGTGAGACAATTGTTTTTGAAGCAAAAATTGAAGCTATTTATAGCTAGTTTTTACGTATAGGTCTAGTCGCCGTCATCGTTGTTCATGATTGTGTTTGAATCGCCGCCAATGTCCTGAGTTTTAGGTCCCAAACGCATGTGACCTTCACTGCAAAAAGTGTGCTGTCCGTCAAAATAAGCTTCAGATTGAGGTAAGTGAACGCCACAGTAGGCACAACGCACCATGGTTTGACTGTCAGGTTGTTGTGGGTCTGGTGCATTAGGTTTGTTTTTGCGTGCGTCAATTAATGTATTGATGATAAAGCGCAGTAAAAAATACACAAGAAATACAAAACTGAGAAATAAAAGCGCTTGCATAAGGAATTTATTGCCTTTTGTCGGGTTTATGAGTGCAATCATTGTCTGAAAACTTTACAATAAAAGCAATTTTAATCACAGCCCTACAGCTTTAGACTGTGGGGTTTTAATGCCTGTGGAGTCTATCGCCCGCCATGAATTTACACGAGTATCAAGCTAAGGCTTTATTTAAAGAGTATAAAATTGCTGTGCCGAAGGGGCAGGTGATTTCTAATTTAACCCAGCTTAATGCCGCTTTAGATGAGGTTGCAGACAATGCATGGGTAATCAAAGCACAGATTCATGCAGGTGCACGTGGTAAAGCCGGTGGGGTAAAATTGGTTCGTTCTCGCGAAGACGCAGCAAACGCAGCAAAGCAATTGCTGGGTCGTTCTTTAGCTACTATTCAAACTGCTGGCAAAGCCTTGCCAATTAATCAATTGTTGATTGAACAAACGTTAGATATAACTCAAGAATTGTATGTCAGTTTGGTGGTTGATCGTGTTAGTAAAGCGCATAGTTTTGTGATTTCTGCCGCCGGTGGTATGGATATTGAAGAGGTGGCCGTGCATTCGCCGGAAAAAATTCTGACTTTGAATGTGAATCCGTTATTAGGGGTGATGCCGTATCAAGCACGTGAAATCGGCTTTGCTTTAGGTTTAACCGGTGATGCGTTTAAACAAATTGGTTCGATTTTACAAAATCTTTACCGCTTGGCGGTCGATAAAGACTTAGCTCAAATTGAAATTAATCCGTTAATTGTCACAGCAGACAATCAGTTAGTAGCATTGGATGCCAAAATTAACGTCGATCCGAATGCGTTATACCGACAACCAGGCCTGGTGGCATGGCGTGATATTTCACAAGAAGATGAACGCGAAGCGAAAGCCTCAGAATTTCAGCTTAACTATATTGCGTTGGAAGGCAATATTGGTTGTATGGTCAATGGCGCAGGCCTGGCTATGGCGACCATGGATTTAATTAAACTCAATGGCGGCCAACCGGCGAATTTCTTGGATGTTGGCGGTGGCACTACGCCTGAACGTGTAGCGGAAGCATTTAAATTGATTTTGTCATCATCTGAAGTGAAGGCGATTTTGGTGAATATTTTTGGTGGGATTGTGCGTTGCGATTTAATTGCCGACGGTATTATCCAAGCGGTAAAAGAAGTGGGGTTGTCGATTCCGGTGGTGGTACGTTTAGAAGGTACCAATGTCGAGTTGGGGCGTGAGCGTTTAGCCCAAAGTGGTTTAAGTATTATCAG
>DIJW01000036.1:0-2764 GCA_002421475.1 Thiomicrospira sp. UBA5634
CGAGGTTGTTGGTCGGCTCGTCCAGTAACAACACTTCCGGATCGGCAAACAACGCCTGTGCCAATAACACGCGAAGTTTCCAACCCGGCGCAACTTCCGACATCGGGCCGTAATGTTTTTCGACCGGAATTTCTAATCCAAGCAATAATTCGCCGGCACGTGCTTCAGCGGTGTAGCCGTCAAGTTCGCCAAATGCGACTTCCAAATCGGCTACTTTTAGGCCGTCTTCTTCCGACATTTCCGCCAAGCCGTAAATACGATCACGTTCTTGTTTGATTTCCCACAGCTCGGCTTGCCCCATAATCACCGTGTCAATCACGCTGAAATTTTCATAAGCAAACTGATCCTGGCGCAATTTACCCAAACGTTCGTTTGGATCAAGCATCACCTGACCGGCAGTCGGCTCTAAATCGCCGCCCAAGATTTTCATAAAGGTCGATTTACCGCAACCATTGGCGCCGATTAAGCCATAACGGTTGCCGCCGCCAAACTTAACGGAAATGTTTTCAAATAGCGGTTTTTCGCCGAATTGCATGGTGATATTAGCGGTGGAAATCAAAGCAGTGTCCTATCTTGTAATTGAATGTAGCAGAGTAAAAACCAATCGCGTATTGTAACCGTTTGGCACGCAGATAGCGAATCGCACAAACTACAACCAGGCCTGGTGGTGCGTTATAATCCTTCGCAATCAATGAACCAGTGAGTAATAAGATGACAAATATGCAATTGCCGGATTTTAACGCCCTGCAAGCGAAAGATATTGAACCCACGATTAATCAACTGTTGGCCGATAGCCGCGCTGCATTAGCGCAGATTCTGAGTAATCAACAAACTCCCACCTGGCAAAATCTGGTGCAACCGCTGGAACAAATTGATCTGCAATTTGAGCGTATTTGGGGGCCAATTGGTCATTTGGATTCAGTGCGTAACAGCGATGAATGGCATGCCGCGTATGACGCCTGTTTAGCCAAAGTCACTGAATATCGCACCGAAGTCGGCCAAAACGCGGCGTTAGTCGCCAAATTTAAAGCCTTGGCTAATTCAGCCGAGTTTGCGCAGCTTAATCTGGCTCAAAAGAAAGTCATCGAAAATGCATTGCGTGATTTTCGGTTGTCCGGTATTGATTTGGCGCCGGCTGAACAAGCGGAATATAAACGTATCAGCCAGCGTTTATCGCAACTCACCAGCCAGTTTGGCAACCAGGTTTTAAAAGCCACCCAGGCCTGGTCGAAACACATTAGTGATAAAAAAGACCTCGCCGGCTTGCCGGAATCCGCGTTAGGTTTGTTAGCGCAATATGCGCAACAGAAACAGCTCGACGGTTGGCGTGTAACATTAGATTTCCCCAGTTATTTGGCGGTGATGACCCACGCGAATAATCGAGCTTTGCGTGAAGAAGTGTATCGTGCTTATGCCACCCGCGCGTCGGATCAAGCCGACAATAAAGACTTCGATAACAGCGCGAATATTGCAGAAATTCGTCAATTGCGTCACGAACTGGCCACCTTGTTAGGTTTTAACAATTATGCCGAACGTTCGTTGGCCACCAAAATGGTCGAATCCACCGAACAAGTGGTGGGCTTCTTGCGCGACTTAGGCCGCAAAGCTAAACCGCAAGCCGAACGCGAGTTACAAACCCTGCGCGAATTTGCCGCCAAAGAATTAGCCATCACCGATTTGCAACCTTGGGATGTTACCTATGCGGGTGAAAAACTGCAGCTCAAAACCCTGAGTTTATCGCAAGAGCAACTTAAGCCTTATTTCCCGGTCGAAACCGTATTAAAAGGCCTGTTTGATTTAGTCGAAACCCTGTTTGGCGTTAAAACCGTGCAAACGCTCGGTGTATCGGTTTGGCATGATGATGTGCGTTTTTATCAATTAATCAACGAGCAAAACCAAGTTATCGCCGGTTTTTATCTTGACCTGTATGCGCGCGAAAACAAGCGCGGCGGTGCGTGGATGGATGTGGTGAATAGTCGTTGGCGTCATCCTGATGGTTCGTTACAAGCGCCGGTGGCTTATCTGGTATGTAACTTTACCCCGCCGGTCGGCGACAAGCCCGCTTGCCTTACTCACGATGAAGTCACCACCTTGTTCCATGAGTTTGGCCATGGTTTGCATCACATGCTCACCGAAATGGAGCATCTGGAAGTGTCGGGCATTAACGGCGTGCCGTGGGATGCGGTCGAATTACCGTCGCAGTTTATGGAAAACTTCTGTTGGGAACGTGAAGGGCTGGATTTGATTTCTGCCCACATCGACAGCGGCGAACCACTGCCGAATGAGTTGTTTGAATCACTCAAACAAAGTCGTCATTTCCAAACCGCGATGATGCTGGCGCGCCAGTTAGAGTTTTCGTTATTCGACTTCTTATTACACGCTGAATACAACCCGCAGCAACCGCAAGATTTGCAAGCGGTGATACAACAAGTGCGTGCCGAAGTCGCGGTGATTCAACCGCCGAGTTACCAACGTTTTGCCCATAGTTTCAGCCATATTTTTTCCGGTGGTTATGCCGCCGGTTATTTCAGCTACAAATGGGCGGAAGTGTTATCGGCAGATGCGTTTGGTTTGTTTGAAGAAACTGGCGTACTGAATCCCGAAACAGGGCATAAATTTAAAAACATCATTTTGGCCGCCGGTGGCTCGATTGATCCAATGTTGTTATTTAAAGCCTTCCGTGGCCGCGAACCACAAATCGATGCGCTACTGCGCCATTCGGGTATTGCTTCGTAAGAAGTCATTGCGAGGCCGCAGGCCGTGG
>DIJW01000036.1:2803-6151 GCA_002421475.1 Thiomicrospira sp. UBA5634
TCGGGTTTTAACCCGACAAACCAGCGAAGATTCTTCACTGCGTTCAGAATGACAAATAGCAAATCTTTCAGTGCATTACTCGTTACCACCAGGCCTGGTTTAAGGTTTTGGGTATTCAATCGACACCACATACCAAGTTTTAATCCCATGCGGAGTAGGGACTTGCACTTCGTCATCCACCGCTTTTTTGATACAGGCGCGTGCCATCGGCGCATCAATCGAGATGTAGTCGGTTTGGCGATAAATTTCATCCGGCCCGACAATGCGGAATTTGAGCATTTCACCGTCATCGTTTTCTAATTCAACCCACGCACCGAAGAAAATTTTGCCTTCTTGCGCCGGGTGATAATCCACGATTTGAATATCTTCCAACGTCTTGCGCAGATAACGCACGCGGCGGTCGATTTCGCGTAAACGGCGCTTGTTATATTGATAATCCGCATTCTCCGACCTATCGCCGAGACTCGCCGCCCAGGTCACGATTTTGGTGACTTCGGGACGTTCTTTGCGCCAAAGTTGGTCGGCTTCTTGTTTAAGTTGTTCAAAGCCTTCGCGGGTTATAAGCTTGGTTTTCATGCTGTTTGCGGTTACTCTTAACGAAAAATATACGCTATTCTAGCGCAATGTCGTGATGGCTTTTATGTCTGCTTGTTATCGACAATACTCTTGAGAGGAATGTTATGAAGATTTCTACTAATTTAATTCGTCAGCCGAAGTTTTTTGCCCTATTCGTGGTGCAATTTTTGGGCGCGTTTAATGATAATTTATTTAAAAACGCGCTGGTGATGTTAATCACTTATCGGTTGATGGTCGGCGCGGATGCGGGTTTGACGATTACATTGGCGGCAGGATTATTTATCCTGCCGTTTTTTTTGTTTTCGCCGTTGGGCGGGCAGTTGGCGGATCGCTGGGATAAGGTTTGGTTAATGCGCAAAATCAAACTGGCGGAAATTTTGATTATGTTATTGGCATCAATCGCGTTATTTAGCGGTGAAATCAATTTTATGTTGGCGGCGTTGTTTTTATTGGGGGCGCAATCGGCATTTTTTGGGCCGATTAAGTATTCGATTTTGCCGGAGCAATTACGCACCGATGAGTTAATGCAGGGCAATGCGTGGTTTAGCGGTTCAACCTTTGTGGCGATTTTGATCGGAACGGTGTTGGGTGGTTTGATTGTGTTAGGTGACGGCGGTTTGCTCTGGTTAAGCGCCTTAATGTTGGCTTTAGCCGTATTGGGTTATTTGGCGAGTCGTCAAGTGCCGCTTAATCCGCATCCGCTGAAAGATAAAATCTTTAACCAGGCCTGGTGGTATCCGTATAAAAATGTATTCCGTCATTTTATGGATGGTCGCGGGTTTATTGTGGTGGCGATTTCGTTTTTCTGGTTTATCGGCGCATCGTTATTAAGCCAGTTCCCGATGTGGGTGAAGGATTATTTGTATGCCGATGAGCAGGTCGCGGTGTTGTTTATGGCGTTGTTTGCGTTTGGTTTCGGTTTGGGGGCGTGGCTGATTAATTTGCATTTAAAAGGCCGCACTCGCTTGCGTTATCAGCCGTATTTATTGGTTTTGATGGCGATTGCGTTGGCAGATGCGTTATGGGCAACTCAGGGTGCGACACAAAGGTTGCAGTTGTTAAGCGTTGGCGAATATCTCAGCCAGTGGCCGGGAAATCGGGTGGTGTTTGATTTATTGTGGATTGCGGTTTTGGGCGGCGCTTATTGTGTGCCGTTGTATACCCAGTTGCAACGCCAAGTGCCGGATGCCGAACGCGCGCGCGCGTTTGCGCTCAATAATGTGATGAATGCGTTATTTATGGTGTTCTCAGCTTTGTTGATTATGGCAGGTTATTTAAGCGGATTAAATTGGTTGGCGATCGGTTGGATCGGGGTGGTGGTGATTATTGCCTTTGCCGCTTGGGAGTATCTTTGGCGGCAGAAAATTAAGCTTTTGGGTTAACGGGGTCGGTGAAGAATGAAGTTAATCTTTAAGGGATTATTTAAGTTACTTTGGCGGGTTGAAGTGCGTGGTTTAGAACATTACGCGGCGATTGATCAAAGCAAGCAGCCCATTTTAATTGTTGCTAACCATCAATCGTTATTGGATGGACCGTTAATTGAGTTATTTGTGCCGGGTCAAAGTCATTTTATGATCCACGCCAGTCATACCGGCGGTTGGAAACGTTGGATTTTGAAAATGGCGCAGTTTGTTGAAGTCGATATGCACAGCCCGTTGGCGGCGAAACACATGATTGCGTTGTTGCGCTCCGGTAAACAAGGCATGATTTTCCCCGAAGGTCGTATCAGCACAACCGGCGGATTAATGAAGGTGTATGAAGGCACGGCATTGGTGGCGGATAAAACCAATGCCGCGATTTTGCCGATTCATATTGATGGCGCACAGTTTAGTAAGCTGTCATATTTGGATGGTCGAGTCCGTTGGACCTGGCGGCATTGGTTTCCAAAAGTGACATTAACCATTTTACCGGCGCAGTCTTTACGTATTGACCCCTCACTAAAAGGTCATGCCCGCCATGCGCAGTTAAAGCGCGCGATGTTTACGTTAATGCGTGACGCACAATTTAATGCGAAATACACACCACAAACCTTAATGCAGGCGTTGATTAATGCGCAGGCAAAATATAACCATCCGGGTTATGCATTGGCAGATGCGCAAGGCACTGAGTTGAGTTTAAAAAAGTTGCTGTTAGCCACGCGTGTATTAGGGTTTAAGTTAAACAGCTTACTCGTCGACCAACAAAAAGTCGGGGTGTTATTGCCAAATGTGGCGGNNTTTTTGCGTTGCAGGCGTATGGCAAAGTGCCGGCGTTATTAAACTTTACCGCCGGCGAAGCAGCATTAAGCTCGGCGTGTAAAACCGGCCAATTACAAACGATACTGACGTCACGCAAGTTTATCGAACTGGCGGGATTAGAAGCGTTAGCCGAGGCTTTAAGCCAGCAGGTTAAGCTGGTGTATTTGGAGGATGTGCGCGAACAGATCGGTTTGGGGGTTAAACTTAAAGCGATATTACGTACTAAATCGCGACTACCAGGCCTGGTGCTTGATCCAAATTCAGCTGCGGTCATGTTATTTACCTCCGGTTCGGAAGGTTTACCGAAAGCGGTGGTTTTGTCACACAATAATATTGTCAGCAATGTTGAACAAATCAGCGCGATGTTTAGTTTATTACCGAATGATGGCGTATTTAACGCCTTGCCGACTTTCCATAGTTTTGGTTTAACCGCCGGGTTATTGTGGCCGTTGTTAAAAGGTGCGCGGGTGGAATTGCATCCGTCACCGTTGCATTATCACATAGTGCCGGAGCGCATTTACCAGACCAATGCGCG
>DIJW01000157.1 GCA_002421475.1 Thiomicrospira sp. UBA5634
GATTCTCTATTCACCTTATCGCATGGCACGAGTCAGCAGTTTTCTTGATCCTTGGCAAGATCCGTATGGCACCGGTTATCAATTAACACAGGCATTGATTGCTTCAGGTTCAGGCGGCTGGTTTGGCAGCGGTTTGGGAGCCAGTGTACAAAAACTACTTTATTAGCCGGATGCGCATACCGATTTTCTATTTTCAATTTTTGCCGAAGAGTTTGGCTTTATTGGCGTGTTGGGTTTATTGGCGTTGTATGCCTTTATCTTATTTCGCCTGTTTCGTATTGCCCACCAGGCCTGGCGACCGGACAATCCGTTTGCGGCTTTGTTAGTGTATGGCGTGGCGATTTGGATTGCGTTGCAGGTGATGATTAATTTGGGCGTGAATTTAGGCTTAATGCCCACCAAAGGCCTGNNAGCCGTTTATGAGTTATGGCGGTAGCAGTTTAATGATGATGTGTGCGGCAGTGGCATTGGTGGTGCGTGTGGATTATGAACAGCGTCGAGCCGAACGCACAGGAGATGACTATGACAAGTTCTAAACGTGTCGTGATTATGGCCGGCGGAACCGGCGGTCACGTTTTCCCAGGGATTGCGTTAGCACAAGCCTTTGCGCAGCAGGGTATTGAAACGCATTGGCTTGGCACAGCCGGCGGACTGGAGGCCAACTGGGTAACACAAGCGGGATTACCCTTTTCGGCCATTACGATTAAAGGTTTGCGCGGCAATGGGCTGAAAGGCTGGTTGATGGCACCGATTAATGTTTGGCGGGCTTTTAGACAAGCACGCCAAGTTCTGAAATCCCAGCAACCAGGCCTGGTGGTTGGGATGGGAGGATTTGTGTGCGGTCCGGGTGGGTTAGCGGCACGTTCGCTAGGCATTCCATTGGTATTACATGAACAAAATGCGATTGCCGGTTTAACTAATAAGCTGCTGGCGCCTTTGGCAAGTCGGGTGTTTTGTGGTTTTGAACAACAAAATTTACGCGGTGGCAAAGTTGAAGTGGTCGGCAATCCGGTACGCGCCTCAATTGAAGCCCTGCCGGTGTTAACAGAACATCAAATTCCGCAGATTTTGGTGATTGGCGGCAGTCGCGGCGCGAAAGCATTAAATGAAATGGTACCGCAGGCTTTAGCGTTATTAGATTCGGCACAACGCCCCAAAGTGATTCATCAAACCGGACAGGCAGGCCTGGTGGAGACACGTCAACGTTATAAAGATTTGGGTGTTGATGCGGAAGTGCATGCTTTTATTGACGATATGGCCCAGGCGTATGCGCAGGCAACGTTGGTGATTGCGCGTTCAGGGGCGTTAACGGTGAGCGAATTAATGGCGGCCGCGCGACCGGCAATTTTGGTTCCATTTCCGTTCGCGGTCGATGATCATCAAACGGCCAACGCAAATATTATGCTGCAACAGCAAGCGGCAAGTGTTATTCAACAAACTGACTTAAAGGCAGAAAACTTAGCTGAGGCGGTACGTTATTGGTTAAATCCTGCACAGGCTATTATCGCATCACAAACATTACGCAATCATGCAACACCCGGTGCGGCGAATGTATTGGTACAGAAAGTGATGGGATTATTTAAATCCTGACGGAATAATGTAAGTGTCCGCTCACCAGGACTTGAACCTGGATTTGCCGCTTAGGAGGCAGCTGTTTTATCCGGTTAAACTATAAGCGGTTAGTTTAAAATCGAAGCGGGCGCTATTCTAACAGTTTTACACGTTTGTTCAAAAAAAATGCCTAATTTACCGTTCTGGTACTTTAATTGCTTTAATTCCACACGATCCCATTTTTGAGACAACTGCAATGAGTAAATTTTTACAAAAACTGACCATCAAACAGAAAATGCGTTTTGGATTTGGCGTGATTTGGTTGGTGCTGGCTGTGATCACAATTCAAGCGGCAGTCAATTTATCGGTAGTGCGAATGAATGTAACCGAAGTGGTTGAGCACAAACAGCCGGTGGCGTTGGCTTCTAACAGTTTGATTATTACGCTTGAAAAAAGCATGAATGCATTAAGTGTGTATATGTTGACTGACGATGTGAATCAGTTAGCGGCATACGAACAAAATGTCGAACAGGCAAAGTTGATTTTGCAGCAACTTGAACAGGCTTTTGAAACTACCGAAGGGGATGAGTACGCTCAAAGTCGAGAGAGTTTGGCGAATGTTCGTGCAAATATGCAACGTTTACCGGCTCAGATTGAAGTGCTGAAACGTCTGCAAAATGATCGTACTGAAAAGTTTCCGGCATTTAAATATGTGGGCGAAAACATGGCCGGTTTGGCAGGCAATATTCAGCACTGGATTTCCACGNNTCACCAGAGCGTCGGGTGTTGCTTGAAGATTTGCTGACGTTACAAAATAACTGGTTAAATGTGTTAAGCGGTGTGCGCGGTTATGTCGCTTTCCGTAGTGCTGAAATGTCAGAGAATACCGAAATGTATTTAAACGGCACCGAACAATTGCTCGATAAACTCAGTCAGCAAACCCGAATTGAATTTACTTTAGAAGAAGAGGAAGCACTGCCATTAATTATTGAGGCCTATTCAACCTATCGCCAAAATTATATGACCTTAAAATCCATTCACCAAAGTGATAAATGGCGCATGGATACTTGGATGATGGATAACGAAATTAAACCTTTGTTTAATGCGTTAGAACATGACTTAATGCTGGTGGCGGATATTGCCGTGCAAGACATGATTGAAGTGAGTGAAGACGTAGTGAGCAGCAGTTTGAACAACATTATGTTGTTACTGATTTTATCGGTTATTGGTCAGGTTGCAGGTATGATGATTTCACGCCGCGTGACCCATGCTGTAGTTAGTCCAGTACACAACGCCACTAATGCGATGAAAGACATGGCTCAAGGCGAGGGGGATTTAACACGGCGTTTACCGGTAAATGGTCAAGATGAATTGGCTCAATTGGCACGTTACTTTAATGTGTTTGTGGAGCGTATTCAGAAAATGCTTCAGCAATTAACACTTACCGTTGAGGAATTAGAGCGTTCTTCGGTGCAGTTGCTTGGTGTAACACAGTCAACCAAAAAAGGGTCTGAGCAACAACTGGCAGCGGCGGCAGAATTAACTGCGTCGTTGTCGGATATGACTACCAAGGCAAAAAGTGTTGAAGATCATTCACGCAATGCTTCACGAGCAACTGATCAGGCGGCCGGTAGAGTGAAGCAGGGCAGTCAAGTGGTTTCGGGCGCGAATACGGCTATTCAGTCCTTATCAGCCGGCATGGATGAAATGACATCCGCAGTAAATCAGTTGAATAACGATTCGCAATCTATCGGACGTGTTGTCAGTGTGATTCGTGATATTGCAGAACAAACTAACTTGTTGGCATTAAACGCGG
>DIJW01000091.1:0-4967 GCA_002421475.1 Thiomicrospira sp. UBA5634
ATGATTGAGCGCAATGAGATTGAACGAATTTTGCTCGTACGTCCTGCGGTAGAAGCGGGCGAGAAGTTAGGCTTTTTACCCGGTGACTTGACCCAAAAAATCGATCCATACTTGCGTCCTTTATACGATGCGCTATATGAAATGATTGGGTTTGAGAAAGTGGGTAAGATGATTGAAAAGCAAATCATTGAAATTGCCCCGCTTGCCTATATGCGTGGTCGTACTTTAAATAACTCGTTTGTCATTTTGGATGAAGCGCAAAACACCACGGTTGAGCAGATGAAAATGTTTTTGACTCGTATGGGATTTGGTTCTAAATCGGTGATTACCGGCGATATTACCCAGTGCGATTTGCCTAAACATCAAAAGTCGGGTTTACGAGATGCAATTGAAGTGTTGGNNTGATGTTAAAGAAGTTGGTTTTACTTTCTTCCAATCACAAGATGTGGTGCGCCACAATTTGGTGCAACGCATCGTGCAAGCTTACGAAAAAGCCGGTCAACTGACGCCTTAATGTGTATTGGCACACGAATAATGTTTAACTGAGAACCATAATGACAGAAGTAGAATTGCAATGGGGTACGACCCCGCAAGCTGTACCCACCGAAGCGCAGTGTCAAAAATGGGTTGAAGCGGCGTTACAAGGTGATTTAAAACAACAAGATGTGGCATTGACAATTCGTATTGTCGATGCCGACGAAGGCCGGGAGTTAAATAACGACTATCGTGGCAAGGATTATGCTACCAACGTTTTGTCGTTTGAATTTGAATTACCACCAGGCCTGGTGCAACCGGATGACGAGCCGATTTATCTGGGGGATTTGGTGATTTGTGCCTCGGTAGTCATTGAAGAAGCGATGCAGCAGGAAAAGTCGGTCGAAGAACATTGGGCGCATATGGTGATTCATGGTACCTTGCATTTGCAAGGCTATGACCATATAGACGACGCTGAGGCAGAAGAAATGGAAGCCTTGGAAGTACAGATTATGCAACAGCTTGGTTATGATGATCCCTATTCCGGGGATCGAATCAGCCAAGATTAGATCGCTAAAACAGCGCAAAATCTTGTGTGTGCTGCAGTAAACAGAATTTTAATAACGGAGAGAAAGATTCGTCATGAGTGACACGGACAGTAGTAGCGGTTCATCGTGGTTAGAGCGTTTTTCACGCATGTTTTCCGATGAGCCCGAAGATCGTGAAGATTTGCTGGAAATTTTAAAAGAGGCGCAAAAACAAGGCTTGCTGGACGGTGATGCGTTGTTGATGATTCAGGGCGTGTTAGACGTGTCTGAAACGCGTGTGCGCGATATTATGGTGCCGCGTCCGCAAGTCGATGTTATTGACGAGTCCTTGCCGTTAGAAGAAATTCTGAAAGAAATTGCTGAGTCGGCGCATTCGCGTTATCCGGTGGTGTCTGAAAGTAAAGACGAAATTGTTGGCGTATTGCTGGCAAAAGACGTATTACGCTTATTAGTCAAAGGCGAACTTAATAGCAAGGAAGATTTGCGTGCTATTTATCGCGAGCCGGTCTTTATCCCCGAAAGTAAACGTCTTAACGTATTGTTGCGTGAATTCAAAACAAGTCATAACCATCTAGCATTAGTAGTGGATGAATATGCCGGTTTGGCAGGCCTGGTGACGATCGAAGACGTGTTGGAACAGATCGTCGGTGAAATTGAAGACGAGCACGATGAAGACGAAGAAGTGTATATCAAAGCCCATGTTGGTGATACCTATGCGGTAAAAGCGATTACGCCGTTAAGTGATTTCACCGATGAGTTTGGGATTGAGTTTAAAAACGAAAATCATATTGAAACCCTCGGCGGTTTGATTGCTACCGAATTAGGTCATGTACCGCAAAAAGATGAAGAAGTAGTCATTGACGGCTTTTTGTTCCGTGTATTAAAAGCTGACAGTCGTCGGGTTGAGTTATTTCAAGTCAAACGTTTGGTGGATGATGGAGTGATTGATTAATGCGTAATTTAGCTCGAAATTGGCTGTTGCCGGACAGATGGGCATTGTTAGCTCTGCTGCTCGGTATGATGGCTGTTTTCGGGTTTGCGCCGTTTAATTTTTCACCCGCAACGTTGGTTGCCGTGGCGGGATTGTTTTGGCTGTGGGGACGCAGTCAAAATCTAGCTGAAGCATTTAAACTCGGGTTATGGTTTGGTTTAGGTCAATTTGGATTGGGTGTGAGCTGGGTGTTTTCCAGCATTTATTTCCACTCAGACATTGGTTTGCCTGGCTCAATAATCTTAGTCATTCTGTTTGTTGTTACCCTCGCTTTATTTCCCGCCATTGCCGCAGTGACGGCACGTTATTTTTTTAATGCCAAGTTGCCCGGCTGGGGCTTAATGACAGTCTTCCCCGCCGCGTGGGTGTTGCTTGAATGGGTACGTTCGTTGGTATTTGGCGGAGTGCCATTTTTATTGATCGGCACGTCACATCTTGGCACCTGGTTAGATGGTTATGCTACGGTGTTAGGGGTGTTGGGAGTAAGTTTTTCCCTCGCGATCACTGCCGGTGTTATGGTATGGTTTTTTCAATATAAACAAAAGCTTACCGGTGCCTTGATTATTGCGTTTATTTGGCCGATAGGCGGGGTGCTACAAAAAACGCAATGGGTTGAACCGGTGGGTGAACCCATTCAAGTGGCGTTGTTGCAGGGTAATGTGCCGCAGGAAATTAAATGGCGTTCGGAGCAGTTTATTCCCATGATGCGCCAATATATTGCGATGACACGCGGCAATTTGGATGCCGATTTAATTGTGTGGCCGGAAACCGCTATTCCGGGTTATTTTGATCAGGTAGCGAATGGCCCGCTAAAACAGTTTGTGCAAGATGCACAATTGCAGGGTACGGATATTTTGGTTGGCGCAGTAACGCGTGATTCGTCAGCTGATAAATACTATAACTCGATGATTAATTTGCGTGATTTATCGCAGGAATATCGCAAACGTCATTTAGTGATGTTTGGTGAATACTATCCTTTCTCTGAACTGATTGAACCGCTGGCGCAAGCGTTTAATTTTCCTTTCTCGCAGTTTAGCGGCGGTGATAAAAATCAGCCGTTACTAACCTTGGCCGGACACAAGGTTGGGGTTTCTGTGTGTTTTGAAATGATGTTTGGCAGTGAGCTGGCGCGTGATCTGCCGCAAGCACAATATTTTGTCACCAGCAGTAACGATGCCTGGTTTGCGCACACTTTAGAACCAGCGCAATTGCTGCAAGAAGCGCAAATGCGCGCACGTGAACTGGGGCGTGAAATTGCACGCGCAACCAATACCGGCCACACTGCGATTATCGGCGTGGATGGTCAAATTAAGGCGCAAATTCCGGCTTATCAGCCGGGTGTTTTGCGTGGTGAAATCCAACCTTATGAAGGTATGACACCTTATGCGCGTTGGACAAACTGGCCGGTTTTAATCATCCTGTTCAGCATTTTTGGCTTTATTCTCGCCAAACGTTATGCCTATACCGGCAAACTCTCCAATCCGTTTAATCGCAAGAAATAGCGTTTTGTCTAACCACCAGGCCTGGTGGTTAGCTTTTGGCTTAATCAATCCGAATCGTGGTGTAACCTTTATTTTCATAGCCCATAATGGATAAGAAGGTGTTTCCCACCAACAAAATTCCCGGCATTAATTGGTTTTGTTCAGTCAGATTAAAACGTCGAGTGGCGATTTGACAGGCTTCCATGTGTATACCGGGACGTTTCATCAGTTCGCTGAGTTTATATTGCACCTGGCCGACAGCCGCTGCTTTATCAATATCAAGATGACTTAAATCACGTGCAATTAATCCTGCCGCACCACCGCGAAAGGTAAAAATCATTTGCGGTTTGATTTTTTGCCGAATCATGTCTTCGTAAGTTTCTTCCAAAACATTCAATCGTGACAACAAATTTTCCGGATTCGCCAGCGTAATATCCCACAGAATTTTGCCGGTTTGCATTCCGTTAATCGCTCGGTTATCAGACGGTTTATCCGCCAGCACCAGGCCTGGTAGCAGGGTGAATAACACAAAAAACACTTTTAATACACGTTGCATGATTACGCCTCCTGTTTTTGCTCAGTTATCAGCATAACAAAAGACTTTAAGAGTTTGCTTGAGTATTAGAGAGGGCTAATTTCGACGTGTTTAGAGGTGAGTCGGACTTTCGTCCGACATCCAACATAAATAGTGATGTTTTTTGACCACCAGGCCTGGTGGTTAGTCTTGGTTTAATGCCGCGCGTAGGCGCAGTTTGAGCAGCTCAAGTTTATTTGAGTCCGCAACGGATAAGGCTTTTTCGCTCAACACCGCTTCAATCGCCGGCCAGTCATTTTCGATAAACGCATCAATCCCTTGGTTGAGTTCAGTAAAGTAATGAGCAGTTTGTTCAATATCGGTTTTAACCAGATCTTGCACTTGTTCTAATTCATGTTCGGTCAGCACTTCCAACTCTTCACCTTTATATTCTAGGCGGGTAATGAGTTCTCCCAACCAGTGCAAACTGTTATCTTCGGCATTTTTTAACCCAAACAGGGTTTTATCCATCAGGCTGTTATAGGCATTTTGCAGCTTTTCGGTCAGTGACATGACAGACTCCTTAGGGATTTAGCGTGGGTTTGTTATAATGGTCGGATTTTAAATCGTACCTTTTCTAAAGGTATTCATCATACCCAATTTTGTAGGAATGCAGTAGCATCATGAGCGCACAAGAAATCACTCAGTACCAACCGCAAGCATTAGAAACCGCGATTCAGCAAGTCTGGCAGGATCAAAAGGTCTTTGAAGTCAAAGAAGACCCGAGCAAAGAAAAGTTTTATTGCTTGTCGATGTTTCCGTATCCGAGCGGGCGGCTGCATATGGGGCATGTGCGTAACTACACCATCGGAGACGTGATTTCGCGTTATCAGCGCATGTTGGGCAAAAATGTGTTGCAGCCGATGGGTTTCGATGCGTTTGGCTTGCCGGCGGAAAAC
>DIJW01000091.1:5148-5519 GCA_002421475.1 Thiomicrospira sp. UBA5634
TGGTGAACTGGGACCCGGTGGATCAAACCGTATTGGCGAATGAGCAGGTAATCGACGGCAAAGGTTGGCGTTCGGGTGCGCCGGTTGAGCGTAAAGAAATCGCGCAGTGGTTTTTAAAAATCACCGATTATGCCGATGAGTTGCTGACCGATTTGGACAAGCTGGAAGGTTGGCCGGAGCAGGTGAAAACCATGCAACGTAACTGGATTGGTAAATCCACCGGATTGGAAATTGAGTTCCCGCTGGAAGGTCAGGACGGCACATTAAAAGTTTACACCACACGCCCGGATACGCTGATGGGCGTGACCTATGTGGCGATTGCCGCCGATCATCCGTTAGCCAAACAAGCGGCCGTCATGAACGAGCCATTG
>DIJW01000034.1 GCA_002421475.1 Thiomicrospira sp. UBA5634
CCCGATTCGACCACAGCCGTTAAAGAAACGCAGCCGCTACAAACCTTTGCGGTTGATCAAAATGTGGTACAACAACAACTGGCGCGTTTAAAAGCTGAAGAAGAGGCCAAACGTAAAGAGCAAGCCGCATTAGCAGCGCTGGCAAAAGAAAATGAAAAGCGTTTGGTGGAGTTACGTCGCGAGCAGGAAGCTGAATCTCGTTTAGCTGAAGAGGCGCGTCGTCAAGCGGATATTGAACGCCAACGTCAGGAAGCCGAACGTAAACGTGCTCAAGAAGAACAACGTCGTGCTGAAGAAGCGAAAAAAATCGCCTTAGAAGCCGAACGTAAACGCCAAGAAGCGGAACAGCAAGCACGTAAAATTGCAGCAGAAGCTCAGCAGCAACGTTTGGCAGAAGAAAAACGCTTAAAAGAACTAGAAGCGTTGCAGCGCCAAGCACAAGAACAAGCTAAACGCGAAGAGGAACGTCAAAAAGCTTTGGCTGAGCAGGTTAAAGCCCGCGAAGCTGAAAAACGTCAGTTAGAAGCACAAGCCTTAGCCGCACGATTACAACAAGAGCAACTGGAACAAGAAGCCGCTGAACGTCGCCGAATTGAAGAGGCTGAAGCCAAGGTTCGTGAAGAGGCGCGTAAAAGAGAAATGCAGTCATTACGTGATAGTTATATTTCGTCGATTTCGGCCAAGGTCCGTGAAAATTGGCGCACACCGGCGAATATTTCACCGCTAGCGCAGTGTGATTTAATTATCACCCAAACACCAACCGGCCAAGTTTCGAGCGTAAAAACCGAAAACTGTAATACGCACGCGACCGACCAGTTTAAGCAAGCCGCAGAAAGTGCGGTATTACGTGCGCAACCTCTGCCAAAACCGCCGGTTGACGAGTTGTTTGAACGTACCATTCGTTTTGTATTTAAACCTTAAAAGGGCAAGTTTGTGACCATGAAATCCTGTATCAACCGCTTCAAACATACAACTGTTGGATTCGTGCTGGTTATGTTGAGTTTTGTTATGCCATCGGCACAAGCGACATTAATTATTGAAATTAGTGAAGGTTATGAAAATGCCTTACCGATAGCGATCATTCCTTTTCAGGTGGCACAACCAGGCCTGGTGCCGGAAAATTTAGCGCAAATCATTCAACAAAATCTGCGCCGCAGCGGGCGTTTTGCGCCTTTGTCAGAAGTACAGCTGCCTTCGCGTCCAACTCAGCTGGAAAATATTGTATTTAATCAGTGGCGTTCGTTAGATGTTGACCACATCGTGATGGGCTCGGTCACGCCAACAGCTAATGGTTTGTTTGACATTGAAGTGCGATTGGTGGATGTATTACGTCGCCAATCAGCGTTAGCGAAACGTTGGACACAAATTCCGCGTCAACAGTTGCGCCAAGTTGCGCATCAAATTAGTGATGAAATTTATTTAGAACTCACAGGCGTTCCCGGCGCATTTAATACGCGTTTAGCTTATGTCACGATGCGTGAACGTAGCGGCGAACGCCACTACTCATTAGAAGTGTCGGATTCGGACGGATATAATCCGCAGCCGATTTTGCGTTCAAAAATGCCGATTATGTCGCCAAGCTGGTCACCGGATGGTAAAAAAATGGCCTATGTAACCTTTGAATCAGGGCGCTCAACGGTTGTGGTGCAAAACCTTGATGGTTCACGCCGTGAAACAATCGCCGAGTTTCCAGGAATTAATAGTGCTCCTGCGTGGTCACCGGATGGTAAAAATTTGGCGTTGACCTTATCTAAAGACGGTAATGCAGATATTTATATTATGAATATGCAGACGCGCGCTTTGCGTAAAGTCACACGTCATTGGGCAATTGAAACCGAGGCCACGTGGGCGCCGGATGGTAAGTCGTTATATTTCAACTCAGATCGCCGCGGCCAACCACAGATCTTTCAGATGATGCTGGATAGCGGTGAAGTTAAACGCATTTCATTTGAGGGCGGTTATAACGCTAACCCAAAAATTTCACCGAATGGTCGTCATCTTGCAATGGTGCATTCAAACAATGGTTTCCAAATTGGTTTGTTGGATTTGTATTCCAATCAATTTAACGTGGTGACCAATACCTTTTTAAGTGAGTCACCGAGTTTCGCCCCAAATAGCGATATGTTGGTTTATGCAATGAATCGAAATGGTTTGGGCCAGTTGGCGGTGGTGTCGGTAGATGGCCGTGCTTCGCAAATTTTACGCGTGGAAGATGGGCAGGTTCGTGAACCGGCATGGGGACCTTATTTGGTAACACCTTCAAGATAATCTAATCGATCTAAATGTGAATTAATTGAATAGGAAACAGGATATGAAAGCAGCTAAGGTTTTATTGTTAGGGTTAATGGTGTTTAGTTTGGCCGCTTGTACCACGACTCCGGGTGGAGATGTTACTGATGGTGCACAACAAGATCGTCGTGAAGGTTCGGGTTTATTAGATCGTCGTTCAGAGGTTGAGGTGTTATCTGCTAATGAAGGTCAAGCTGTTGAAGGACAACCTTTAGAAGGGACTGTTGCGGGTTTATTAGACGATGAAACCATTGGTACTTATTCGCCCGTTATTTATTTCGCCTATGATCAGTTTTCTATTGATGAAAATTCTATGAAAACAGTGCGTTACTATGCAAACCAAATGCTTGCTAATCCGGCGTTATTAGTGGTGTTGGAAGGTCATACGGATGAAAGGGGGAGCCCATCGTATAACTTGGCATTAGGTGAAAAACGTTCCTTGTCGACTGCAGAAGCGATGATGTTGTACGGTGTAGCGCGTGAACGTATTACGCTGATTAGTTTTGGTGAAGAGCAGCCGGTTGCATTAGGTCATGATGAAGACAGTTGGGCAAAAAACCGTCGGGTAGAGTTACGTTTTAATTAAGTTTGAATGCAAATACTAAAAAATTGGATGAAAAAAATGACGCAAAAATACACCTTGTTGAAAATGTTATCGCTGACATTTGTACTAGGAGTTATGTTAACCGGTAATGCGGTAGCACAGACTTTGCAACAGCGTGTAGAGCGTTTGGAGCGGATGGCAGATAACCCGGTATTATTGCAGCAATCGCAACGTATTAATGAGCAACAACGTGAAATCCAGTCACTATATGATGAAGTTGATCGTTTAACACGTTTAATTCAGTCATTTGAAACTAAGCTGGCAAAACAGTATCAAGACATGGATGAGCGCATGAGCCAGTTAGAAACGCGTGCTAAACAAACGCCAGCCCCAACTTCAACCG
>DIJW01000033.1 GCA_002421475.1 Thiomicrospira sp. UBA5634
GGGTTTATCAAAATGCCAAATCACGCCGCCGCGTTGGCGTGGTTGCAAGCTGATCATATTTGGATCGCCGTGCGCCATATTGGGATCTTGTTGCATCATTTGGGCATGCTGCGCCAGTTCTTCACGGGTACCGATGACAAAATCATGCTTTTGCTGGCCGGCATTACGAATAAAAAAACGTACTGTGTCGCCTGCGTTAATCTCGATTTTTTGGGGGTTAAAACGCATATTGTCATGCATATCAATCGGGACAGTTCGGTTGACTTCCGCCGCCAATCCGGCACGACCGACTTGAGTGCCATGGCTCATTCCGGGGGTGTGTCCGCCATGCGGACCGGCATGTTGAACCTGTCCCATGTGATCGTGCATACCGCCATGATTTGCGTGTGGCATAGCGGTTTCAGCAGTTGGTTGCATCATGTGACCTGATTGATGATGACCATGATTATTGGCCAGCACCAGGCCTGGTGCGGCGATTAAACCTAAACCGAGTAAAAAAGTTCGACGGTTTAAGAATGGTTTAAAATCGGTTTTGTTGTTCATTTTAATGCTCCTAAATTAACTATCATTAACACCAAAAACTAATACCAAAAACTAAGTCCGATCAAATAACGTGTGTCGCCCGTTGAATGTCCGGCTTGTTTGGCCATGTCCGCTGTTTCACCGAATAGGTTTTGCCATTCGACCCCGATATACGGTGCGAATTCCGGTTTGATGTGGTATTTCAAGCGTAACGCCGTTTTTAATTCAGCTAACCCCGCCCCTTCACCAAACGCTGCATCTTTTTCACTATATAAAGTGGCTTTAATTTTCGGTTCTAACTCAATGTCTTGGCTAAACATCAACTCGTATTTCAGTTCAAGCTCTGCAGCCACCCGACCTTGATCGTTAACAAATGCTTTGGCACTGGTGTAAAAAAGGTAGGGCGCTAAGCCTTGTATACCGAATCCAAGCCATTCCCGAGTATGATCTCCACTATCAAAACGTGCACCGATCAAACTGTCCCAATAAGCACTGATGGCATGCGCCCAATAAACTTCGCTGTGCGCTTCGGTTTTGCCGTCTTCACTATGCCCTTCAGTTTGTAACTGAAGTTTGTTGTAGTCCGAGCCGATCCAGGCTTTGATTTCAAATGCCGTGTGTGCTTCATCATCGGTAAAAACCTGCTCAAGATGATCAACAATCAGCGCCTTGTAAGTATGCTGATCCATTAAATGTAAGCGTTTTAAACTGCTGTTGTTGTAACGTAATGTGCCGCTGTAATCGAGCGGATCACGCGCATCGGCTGCAATTTCACCGCCTTGCATCGTTGCGTGATTATGTTCCATCGGTTCGGTTTGTGACCAGGCCTGGTGGTTTACAGCCAGTGCCAGGAATGCCACATAAATCGGTTTTTTAATCCACATAACTTTGTCCTTTTTTATTCTGCACATCTTAAGCGCGTAGCCTTGGTGCCGAAGGGGCTAGGGCACAAGGCGAAAGCACTGTAGGTCAATGCCATCACTCACGAAACCACCACTTCTCTAAACATGCCGGTATCCATGTGATACATAATGTGGCAATGCCATACCCAGCGACCCAATGCATCGGCGGTGACTAAAAACGATACACGTTGCGCCGGTTGTACGCTGATAGTGTGTTTGCGCACTAAGAACTCACCCTCAGGGGACTCCAGTTCGCTCCACATACCGTGTAAATGCATCGGGTGGGTCATCATGGTGTCGTTGTGTAAAATCACACGTATTCTTTCGCCATACTGAAATGGAATCGGTTGTGATTTGCCATATTCAACGCCGTCGATCGACCAAACATAGCGATGCATATTGCCGGTGAGATGCAGTTCAATTTCACGCTCCGGAGTGCGCGGATCAAGCGGGCCATCGAGGGTTTTCAGGTCGGCATAAGTTAAAACTCGACGGTTGTTGTTACGTAATCCAATACCCGGATCGTCAAGATTGGTTCGCGGAGTATCGACTCGCATATCGACACTGGCGCCGTATTCGTGTTTGCTATGACGTACTGTTTGACTAGGAATAGCCAATGCAGAGTCAGTCATCGAATGTCCTGCATGTTCGTTGTGCTGGTTATGACCGGTTGAACCGACCGTTTGAAGGTTATGCCCGGCATGAGCACCGTGATCCATCGCACCCATCATGTCCTGCATTTCAAGCCATTGCACCGCGTCCATTGGCGGAATTTCGGCGCTCAAACCTAACTCTGTGGCCAAGGTACCGCGTGCAAACCCACTACGATCAATAGATTGCGCAAATAGGGTATACGCCTGTTTTTGCGGCGCTACCAACACATCATAGGTTTCACCGGGACCAAAACGGAATTCATTAACGGTCACCGGGATGACATTTTGACCATCAGCCTGCACCACTGTCATTACCAGGCCTGGTATGCGCACATCAAAAAATGTTGCGGCAGATGCATTGATATAACGTAAACGCACGGTTTCACCGGGTTTAAATAAACCGGTCCAGTTGGCTTGTTGCGGTGTCCCGTTGGTCAAATATTGATAGGTATAACCTGAAATATCCGCTAAGTCGGTCGGCGACATGCGCATTTGATGCCACATTTCACGTTTCTGCACCGCACCAGACCAACCGAGTTCGCGTACATCCCGCACAAAATCGAACACCGTGGGCTCATTACGATTGTAATAGTGGCCTTTAATTTTGAGTTTTTCGATAATGCGATGCGGGTTTTCATCTGTCCAATCGGACAACATCACGACATGATCGCGGTCAGCTTGAATGACATCGGCTTGTGCCGGCTCAATAATGATGGCACCGTACATACCTTGTTGTTCCTGCATGCCGGAATGCGAGTGATACCAATAAGTGCCGGATTGTTCGAGTGTTAATTGATAAGTAAAGGTTTCACCTGGTTTAATGCCGTCAAAACTGACGCCCGGCACGCCATCCATATCAAACGGCAAAATAATGCCGTGCCAATGAATGGACGTATCAACCTTTAGGCGGTTTGTGACTCTAATCGTTACGGTTTCACCTTCGCGCCAGCGCAGGGTCGGTGCAGGTAACGAACCGTTAATGGTCACCGCCATCCGATCTTTTCCGCTGAAATTAACCGGTGTTTGATCCACAATTAAATCAAATTCATTGCCGCTTAAAATCGGTGCGCTGCCAAGTTGAGTGTAAGCCGTTTTAGCCCAACTGGTATTTAACCAAGGCATAACTCCTAAAGTACCGATAGCAGCAGTACCAGCAATTGCGTTGGATAATAAACGGCGACGCGAAATTTTTGTGTCCATTCGTAAACCTCGTTTGACTGGTTAATTTCGATGCCAGTATAGAAAAACGGGCTTAACTGGAAGCTGACAGCCGGATTACAAATTTGTCATCTTGGGGGGCGCTGGTTACAGGTTATAATCAAATTTCGCTTGTAATATGGCGTCATGTTTTGAATTAAATGGCATAAAGACTGAGTAAACACTGTTATGAAAATCCTACTGGTTGAAGACGAACTCAAAACCGCCGATTACTTAAAGCAAGGGTTATCTGAAGCCGGTTTTAATGTCAGTTTGGCTCGTGATGGATTAGATGGTTTGCATCTGGCGCTGGAAGAAGAATTCGATTTGGCAATTTTGGATGTCATGTTGCCAGGCCTGGATGGTTGGCAGTTATTGCAAGCAATGCGTAAACAAGGTCGGGATTGGCCGGTATTGTTTTTAACCGCGCGCGATCAAATTGAAGATCGCGTTAAAGGTTTGGAGCTGGGGGCGGATGATTATTTAGTCAAACCCTTTGCGTTTGCCGAGTTATTGGCAAGGGTTCGGGTGATGGCCAGACGCGGCAAAACCACGATTCAAGATCAATTTCACTTAGCTGACTTACACATGGATATGTTGGCGCGAAAAGTCACTCGAAACGGTCATCGGCTGGATTTAACGCCCAAAGAATTTGCATTATTAGAGTTATTATTACGTCGGCAAGGGGAAGTTTTGCCGCGAACCTTAATCGCATCTCAAATTTGGGATATGAACTTTGATAGTGATACCAATGTTGTTGAAGTGGCCATTCGTCGTTTACGCGCTAAGGTTGATGACGGTTTTGAACCAAAACTGATTCATACCGTGCGTGGTATGGGTTATGTGCTCGAGGAGCATGCATGAAAAATATTTCGCTGACCGCACGTTTAATCAGTTTTTTTTCATTATTAGTATTGAGTGTGTTGGTGGCATTAGGCTGGACATTATCTCAAGCGATTGAACACCACTTTGAAGAAATGGACTCGGCCGAGTTACATACCAAAAACTATCAAATTGAGCAGC